>NZ_QQPQ01000001.1 GCF_003346715.1 Oceanispirochaeta sp. M1 | reverse complement strand
ATCCGGACCGGATAAAGATAACTTTACTTTTACTCTACGCTTATCACTCATAAATCTGATGATACCCAATTCATGAAGTTTATAAAAGATCTTGAATAAATTTAGAATTAGTCGGTCATGACACTAGCCATAGATAACTCCTATATATTTTATTGAACAGAATAAATTCAAACCAGGAATATGGGGTGTACTGGATATGTATTCTGTATGAAGACCAGGATCATTTACTCTTCTAAATTAATAGACAATTTCTAAATAAAATCAAATTTATTCAAACTTACTGAGCTGCACATTCCTCACAGAGTCCCTGATAATGAAGGGTGGAAGATTTAACCTGTCTATTTTTAACCCATTCACTGCGGGGATCAAGTTCAGGTGCATGCAGGTCCAGAGGGATATCTTCAATCTTTCCGCAATTCTCACAGCGGAAGTGGGGATGTACGGAGGTATCGTAATCAAACCTTTTCTGACCGTCAGGAGTTTCGATTTTTACGATCATCCCGTTGAGGTACATGGTCTCCAGATTGCGGTAAACAGTTCCCAGACTTACATTGGGCAGCTTCTTTCGGACATACTCATACACCTTATCAGCAGGGGGATGAGACTTACTCATTTTCAGAGCTTCCAGAATTACTTTCCTCTGAGAGGTCATTCTAAGTTCTTCCATAACTTAATAATAATAACGATTACTATTTCTGTCAAATTATTTTTATTAAAACTTCTCTAAAAAGAGTAATCAGAGGGCAGAAGCAGAAAAAGGTTCTATAAGATGGTCCAGCAGAAGGCTCCAGTCAAGTGAATGTACCGCCGTAGACAGGGTGCTCATAAGAATCATCCTCTCTGCGGAGGGATACTTCCTCTGATTCCAGTCAGAAATAAAATCCCTTTCCCAGCTGCCGCTCTGTTCATCATCAACAAGAACCATGGAATATCTGTGTTCCCTAAGCAGCTGATCCGCACTTTCACTGCTCTGTGCAATGGTCAGAATATATCCCGCCCTCTGCAGCTGAACCCCCAACCTCTGCATGACATGATTATCTTTAAAAATAAGGAGCAAAGACTGATCTTTACCACCCGGATATCCTCCAAGGCGGTTGCCGCTGATAACTGTTCCCTCACCCTCAACAGGAGGCAGAGAAAGCAAAAAACGGGCGCCGTCCTCACAAACCGGATCACAAGAGAGACTTCCTCCCATTTTTTCGGCCAGACTTCTTCCTACCGTAAGCCCCAGACCGGGACCATCACCCTCTTTTATAATCTTTGTAAAGGGTTTAAAGATCTCTTCCCTCTGTGCCGCATCAATAATGGGACCGTGATTGCGTACTGAGATATTTATGGTGAAATAACCTGATTCCACCCTATGTACCTTGATAAGAAGATAAAAACCTCCCCGGCTGAACTTTTCAGCATTCTCTATCAGTCTTTCCAGGAGTTCATTCAGAAGGACAAAACGGGTATTCAGGGTCTCGGGGACATCCCCCTGAAGAAGAACAAAAGAAGACCAGCCATTCTCTTCTGAAAAACTGCGAACCCTCTCTACCAGTTTATTCTGCCAATCCTCCAAGGACACAATTTCCCTGTCATCCTTATCTTTTTCTTCATACAGTGCAGCGGTCTTATCGGGAAAGGCCAGGAAAGAGAGATTACGGATATACGAGTCGATCTGGTGACCTGAATCGGCAATATCAACTACTTTTTTTCTCATCTCCTCCAGACTTCCAGGTTCATTGAGCAGCAATTCACTATCCTTCATTATCCTATCCAGAGGCGGGAGTCCCGATCTGAGAAAATCTGCATAATAGTCACTTCTTTTCTGCAGATCCTCCCTGGTTGAAACATACAGATCATTCAGTATTTCAAGCTGTTCTCTGTAATAGCTGATATCCTTGAAGAAAATAAGAATACCATAGCCGCGCCCTTCGGGAATCTGCTTCAGAGTAATCTCAAAACTTCTGACTTCACCCTCTTTATCACTCAGCTTTCGTTCCTTGATCAGTGTTTTTCTGCTGCTGATGACCTGGGCTTCCAATTTCCTTATTTCATCCGACTGATTAGGGAAAAGCTCTTCCACAGTGGAATTGATAATCCTGCTGCGTGACATCCCCCAGAGTAATTCAAGCTCATGATTACACCAGCTGTATACACCCCTGCTGTTTTTATATATACAGGGTTCTCCCAGATTTTCCATAACCTGAGTCAGAGAGTGAAGCTGAGTTCGAAGTTCAGATGTCCCGGATTTGAATTTTCTTTCAAACTCCTCCAGACTTTTACTGTACATCCGTTTGTAGTAATAAACCACAGAGCTGCATGTCACAAGCAGACCGGAAATGATAACCAGAAGAAAAGCGCTTTCTTCAAAAATCGCAATGAAACTGATTAAGGGGTCAAACATAATAGGACTGCCTGCTTTTCTGCAGCCGTCTTCTTCCGGCCCGGATTTCATCACTGTAAGAATCAATAAGCTCGGTAAGTTTCTTTTCCAGAAGATTCATACTGAAATCTCTTGCTGCGGATTTAAAACTCAGATCCACCCTCATTTTTCGTTCCACAGGATCTGTAAGAACTGAATGTATCTCCTCCAGCACATGCTCCTCTATAATCAGATTGCCCATTCTGTCGTAACGGTCCCTGATTTCAACAGGTCTGACACCGCTTCCTCTGATATCGGTTTTGTAGACCAGATAGGTGCTTGTCACTACAGGCACTCTGGCGGCGAATGCCTCAAGCAGAGCATTCCCGAACCCCTCCCAGCGAGGCAGGTAAGAGACAAGATCGGCATTAACCAGAACATCCCGGTTGGTATAAAACCTCTCTCCTTCCAAAATCATCCGTTCGGCCCTGATTCGCGGGTAGATAAGATGCAGTTCGAGCTCCGCTTCTTCTGCTGCTTTTCTGACTATCTGAAGATAATCGCTTTCAGCCTCATCTCCCGGATACAAAGATATGACAAAGCGTATTCGTCCGGCGAGCTCAGGATAACGCCTACCCAATAGGGCTGTCAGCTGTATTGAATCCTCAATTCTCTTCCTGGGCACAATCCTTGTAGGCTGAATTATCAGAATATCATCATCGCAGAAACCCATGTCTTCTCTGAAATGGCTGTTATATTCATCTTTAAGAGGTGGATTTTCAAAATCCTCACAGTTCGGAATAACATAGGGCTGTACCCTCTTTACAGAATTAAGAATATGTTCCGCGTAGGAGGAAACTACAATATGCTCATTGCTTATACTGACCGGCGGCATTATGACATTAAGAAAGGAGTCCAGCAGACAGTCACTGAACCTGCTTCTTTCCCACCAGAAATCATGATGATGAAACAGTGCGGCAACAGATTTCCTCTGGGTTAGATCATACACAGCCGAGGCTCCAAGAAGGGTCATGGGCATGGCATTGGTATTTTCTGCAATTATGAAATCTATATTCTGAGTTATAATAAAGTCGTAGATCTCGTCCGAAATACTCCGCCCTTCCCGTTGAAGCTCATTCTTAAGAACTTCAAGTTTCTTTTCCGAGAGCCTTGGTTTCCTGTAGTCCAGATGGGGGAAAATACAGCTTTCATAATACTGCTGCCGCTTTGATGAAAAACTGAGTTTATCTATTAATAGACTTCGGGATTCAGGGACATGTTCAAGAAGACGCAAATACTGACCGGCAACCGTAAAAATCTGATGCCCCATTCTACTGAGAACAGAGATCCATTTATCAGCTTCAAGGGAAACGCCGTCAACATCTCCCAGTTTTCCGCTGATAAAACAGATATTATATGACTCTGACATAGTATTGATCATAAGAGATTGGAAGCATCATTTTCAAATCTGGCCGGAACCATTTCGAAAACAATAGCCTATTCCCCGAATAGTTCTGAGATAAACAGGATGTGAAGGGAGTTCTTCAATTTTGGTTCTCAGATGCCTGATATGAACATCAACCGTCCGTTCATCACCATAATGAATACTGTCTGATGACCAGACTTTATTCAAGAGGTCTTTCCTCTCGAATGTCTTTCCCTCATTCTTCAAAAAGAACAGCAGAAGCTTGTATTCAATGGGTGTCAATTCGATCTCTTCACCACTCTTTTTCAGACTCATCCCTTCCCGGCTCAGGTGGTAGGGACCAAAACTATATTCTTCTTTCACGCTGTCTGTCGCCAGTGTTCCGTAAGATCGTCTCAGACGGGCATTAATTCTGGAAAGCAGTTCACCACTGCTGTAGGGTTTTACAATATAATCGTCTGCACCATCTTCAAGGCCGGTTATTTTATCCAGATCATCGTCCCTGGCGGTAAGCATTATGACCGGAAAAAGACAGCCCATGGACCTGATCTCACGGCAGATCTGAAAGCCGTCTTTCCCGGGAAGCCTGATATCAAGAAGCAGTAGAGAGGGAGAGATTTCGGGGAGTGCTTCAAAAAAAGAGCTGCCCTCAGAAAAATGAAGTATCTGAAATCCTGCAGATTCCAGAGTAAGAACAAGTCCTTTGGCTACGGACAAATCATCTTCGATGCTAACAATCAGAAAGTCGCTGTTCATGCACATACTTTACAATGAAATCAGATTTTATCAAAGTCTGTGTTTTTGGGCTTAATCAGACTGGGTTTGCCAGCTTCGCTGGGCAAAAAAAGAAAAGGCCGCCTTTTTACAGGCAGCCTTGAAAGTACAATAAAGAGCTCTCAGTTATTCAGAGCAGATAATCAGCGTGAACCCTTAGCAACATGACAGGCCACATGATGTCCCGGAGCCAATTCTTCCAGAACAGGAGTCTCTTCTTTGCAGCGTGGTATAGCCACAGGACAGCGAGTTGCAAAACGGCATCCGACAGGAGGATCTATGGGGCTGAGAACATCACCCTGGAGTACAACCCTCTTATTCTTTCTGGTCAAATTGGGATCAGGAATAGGAATTGCCGAAAGCAGAGCCTGTGTATAGGGATGCAGAGGATTTCTGTAGAGTTCTTCAGACTCACAGACTTCCATCAGCATACCAAGGTACATGACTCCGATTCTATTGGAGATATGTTTTACCATTGAAAGGTCATGAGCAATAAAGAGATAGGTCAGTCCCATCTCATTCTGCAGATCCTCCATCATATTGACTACCTGCGCCTGAATTGACACATCCAGAGCAGAAATAGGCTCGTCACAAATTACCAGATCGGGTTCTACAGCCAGTGCACGGGCAATACCGACTCTCTGACGCTGACCACCTGAAAACTCATGAGGATATCTATTGGCATGTTCCCTTTTGAGGCCTACATGCTGGAGAAGATCGTAAATTCTCTCCTGTCTTTCGACTCCGCTTGCAATATTATGTGTTGTAATTCCTTCTCCGATAATATCGGTTACGGTCATACGGGAGTTCAATGATGCATAGGGATCCTGAAAGATCATCTGGATTCTCTTCCGGAAGGGTTTCATCTCCTTCTCGGAGAGGGATGCCAGATCAGTACCATCAAAATTGATCTCTCCGTCTGTAGGATTATACAGACGGATAATGGTTCTACCGGTTGTAGATTTACCACAGCCCGACTCCCCTACAAGTCCGAAGGTCTCCCCTTTCTTTATTTCAAAGGAGACTCCGTCCACTGCCTTGAGCTGCAGTTTCTTCTGCTCGAAGATTCCTCCGGCAGAGATGGGGAAATATTTTTTAAGATTGTTTACTTTAAGTAGGACGTCCTTATTACTCACTTACGGCTCCTGCTTTCTCATATTTTTCCACCTGAGGTGCATCTTCATGAAGCAGCCAGCATGCAGAGGTATGGGTTTCACTCAGTTTGAATGTAGGTGGTCTCTCAGTCAGACAGATGTCCATGGTATGAGGACAGCGGCTTGAAAAGGGACAGCCTTCGGGGGGATGCAGAAGGTCGGGTGGTGATCCCTCAATAGGAATCAGTCTTTCCTTCTCTCCCTGAGTGATTTTGGGAATAGATTTGTGCAGTCCAACGGTATAGGGATTCTGAGGATTGTAAAAAATATCCTGTTCAGTACCCTGCTCCATTATAGTACCGCCGTACATTACAACGATATGATCACAGATCTCTGCAATAACACCAAGGTCATGTGTAATCATGATAATGGAAGCGTTCACTTTATCTTTCAGTTCATTCATCAGATCAAGAATCTGTGCCTGAATGGTTACATCAAGAGCCGTTGTAGGCTCATCGGCAATAAGCAGATGAGGATTACAGGAAAGGGCTGTTGCAATCATGACTCTCTGGCGCATACCGCCGGAAAACTCATGAGGAAAGCTGGTGATCCGTTTTTCAGGTTCAGGAATACCCACGAGTTTGAGCATTTCAACAGCTTTTTTAACGGCCTCGGACTTGCTGATATTCCGGTGACGACGGATAACTTCCACCATCTGGTTTTTGATGGAATAAACAGGGTTCAAAGAGGTCATAGGGTCCTGAAAAATCATGGCAATTTCGTTACCACGAATATCTGCCAACTCTCTCTGTGATAATTTAGTCAGGTCTTTGCCATCAAAAAGGATCTCGCCCTCTTTGATTCTTCCGGGTTCATCAATCAGTCCCATAATAGAGAGAGCGGTTACACTCTTTCCACTTCCGGACTCACCTACAATACCCAGAACATCTCCCTTCCTCAGTTTGAAGGAAGCACCGCGGACAGCCTGTATCTCACCATGGTGTGTAAAAAACGAAGTTTTAACATTATTAACTTCTAATAGTATATCTTCCATTACTCTCTTATCCTTTTCTCAATCTGGGGTCCAGCGCATCCCGCAGTCCATCTCCCAGAAAGTTGAATGAGAGCATGGTTATGGCAATTGCCATGGAGGGAAAGAACAACTGGTAGGGATAGGACTGAAGACCCTGCAGGCCATCATTGGCCAGGGTTCCCCAGGAGGCCATGGGAGCGGAAACTCCCAATCCGATAAACCCGATAAAGGCTTCGGTAAATACGGCAGAAGGGATCATCATGGTCATTGAGACGATGATGGGTCCCATTGCATTGGGAATAAGATGACGAAAAATGATTTGTCTCTTGGAAACACCCAGAGCCTGGGCAGCCAATACAAACTCCTGACTCTTAAGGCTTAGAACCTGACCTCTCACCAGACGGGCCATTACAACCCAGTACACCGATCCCAGTGCGATAATCATGGTCCATAACCCTCTGTTACCTACAATAACCATAATAAGTATGACGTAGAGAACGAGAGGAATAGCAGTCAGAATATCAACAAACCTCATCATGATCGTATCTGTACGTCCCCCCTCATAGCCGGCTGCACTTCCGTAGACAACACCGATAAACAGGTTTACCAGGGATGCGACCAGAGCCACAGTCAAAGAAATACGGGCACCGTAGATAACTCTGATCATAAGATCACGTCCGAGTAAATCAGAACCAAAGGGGTATGTTTTATTACTGACTTTTTTCAAAGGAGCAGTGATTGGGTCTTTATCACCATACAGAAAAGCATAATCATAGGCATAACCCAATTTATCCTTTAGAAGGTTATAGGAAAAATCCAGAACAACCTTAACACCCTCTTCCTTATCTTCGTAGGTATAAAGTTTATTAATGGGGTCAGTCTTGCCTTTTTTAAGACGTCCCAGGATTTCACCTTTGTCCGAAATCCTCAGCAGCTTATAATCATTGGTCAGAAATACATTGTATCCCTCTTCCAACTGATAAATAGACATCCGGGGAGGTACATTGGCATAATCAAGGTTCTGATCTGAGTAAGTGGCCTCTACAAAAAGAGGACCGAAGACAGCTATTATAACAATAAGAATGACTCCACAGAGTCCTACCATTGCCATTCTATGATTTTTAAGTCTTCGCCAGGCATCCTGCCAATAGGTGAGACTGGGGCGCATTTTCTCGGGGATTTCCGTTACGCTCTTATCTATAAATTTAAATTGCTTGGAATCCATGAACTATTTGCTCTCCTTTTCAAACCTGATGCGTGGATCGATCAGGGCATAGGCTACATCAACCAGAAGAACCATTAGAACATAGAAGGCAGCAAACATGACATTAATTCCCATGATAACGGTATAGTCACGATTGGATACGGATTCTACAAAATAACGGCCGATGCCTGGAATGGCAAACATTCGCTCCACAACAAATGATCCTGTCATGAGTGCCGCAATGGTGGGACCCATATAGGTAATAACAGGAATCAAAGCATTCTTGACAGCATGCTTACCGATAACTGACCATTCCCTGAGGCCATTGGCACGGGCGGTTCTCACATAATCCTGCCTTAGAACTTCCAGCATACTGGAACGGGTCAGACGGGTTACAAAGGAGAGTGAATAGCCTGCCAGAGCAATAATAGGACCGATGTAACTGGCGGGAGTAGATAAACCAAAGGGGGGAATCCAACCCAGTTTCCCGGCAAAGAAGTATATCATCAGTGCTGCAATAACGAAACTGGGGATTGTAACCCCCAGGGTCGCCATAAACATCACAAAATAGTCAATGGGTTTATTCTGCTTCAAAGCAGAGATGATACCGAAGGGCACACCTAAGACAACAATCAATAAGGCTGCCAGAAATCCAACTTTAGCAGTTGGTGGAAATCCTTCGATAATCAGGTCATTTACAGATATACCTATTTTTGAAAAAGAAGGACCAAGGTCAAAAGTAATAAGTCCCTTCATATAATCCAGGTACTGCATATACAAGGGCTGATCAAGTTTATATTTTTCATTTAAAACGCGCATGATTTCCGGAGGAACTGGCCGTTCACGAGTAAAGGGTCCGCCCGGAATGGAGTGCATCACAAAGAAAAGAACTGTGGCAATTATAAATATTGTCAACAGGGAATAAATCAGGCGTCGTATGAAATAATTTCTCATACAGGGGTCTCCTAAGTTTGGCTTTACATTGCAAAACGCATGTAGTTTACTTGCCTGAAAGGTTATGTAGTGTTGAAATTCAGGCTTTGCAAAAAAAGGCTGTCTTCCCCAGGGAAGACAGCACTTTCAATTATTACAGATTATTCTGCGATATAAGCAGTACTGAAGTCGATCTGACCCAGCATACTTCTGTCCCAGCCTTTCAGTTTGGGGCTGGAGAGAAAGTAATCGGTATAGTGATATACAGGTACAATAGGCATATCATTCATCAGGATATCCTGAGCGGCATACAGTGCTTTATAGTGCTCGGGACCAAAAGTTGAAGAAGCAATAGCCATTTCTTTGTTGTAAGCAGGGTTGTTGTATTTAGGATCGTTGTAGTCGTTTCCGTCTACAAAGATTGCCAGAAGACCCATGGGATCAAGGAAGTCTGTGAGCCATCCACCACGGGATACTTCATAGTCACCCTGTTTTCTGGTGTCCTGAAATACAGCCCATTCCTGGTTTTCAAGATTACACTCGATACCCAGATTTACTTTCCACATTTCCTGAACCATTTCGGCTACAAGCTGATGACCTTCGGAAGTGTTGTACAGCAGGGTGAATTTGGGGAAACCTTCACCATTAGGGTAACCAGCTTCAGCAAGAAGTTTTTTACCTTCTTCTACAGAACTGCTGTCCAGAGAAACACCGTAAGTTCCGGCAGTTTCAAAGAAGTCCTTGCCTTTATCATCGGGGAATCCAGGAGGTACGAATCCGGCAGCAGGAACATTACCTGTTGCGAGTGTTTCTGTAATCATTTCTCTGTCGATACCATAGGCCAGAGCTTTTCTTACACGGACATCACTCCAGAGATCCAGATCCATGTTGAAGTTATAATAATAGGTTCCCAGAAGGGGGAATACATAGAATTCGGGGTTTTCGGCAATCAGCTTGGGAATGTCGGCAGGGGGAACATCGTTCAGGAAGTCGAATTCACCGGCAGAGTATGCTGTCATAGCTGTAGAAGCTACATCGATGAATTTAACATTGATTACGTCGATTCCAACTTTGGATGCATTCCAGAACTGCTCATTCTTTGTAAGAGTCATTCCATCACCGACTTTATAAGTTGTCACTTTGAAGGGACCATTACTTACAGCAAGTGCAGGTGTTTTAGCCCAAAGGCCATCGGCACCGGCGGGATCTTCAACAACAGACTTTTTGAGGGGTCTGAAATGATAGAAAGAAGAAAGAGATACAAAGTAATCTGTGGGTGCTGTCAAAGTAACTTCGAAAGTCAGATCATCAATTGCTTTGATTCCTACTTCATCAAGAGAAACTTCACCATTGTTGGCAGCTTCAGCATTTAATACATTAGTGTAGTGCCAAATCCATCCATACTCGGAAGCAGTGGCGGGATCAATACCTTTTTTCCAACCGTATACAAAGTCATTAGCTGTCAGGGGTGAACCGTCTGACCACTTAGACTCTCTCAGGTGAAAGGTTACAACCATACCGTCGGCTGATGTTTCCCAGCTCTTAGCGATACCGGGGACAACTTCACCGCTTCTTTCACGGACGAGTCCTTCAAATGTGTTACTGATAACGTCTCCGCCATCAGATGCACCATTCAGGCTGGGGTCGATAGTTTTGGGGTCAGCAGCCAGGTTCCAGTTCATTACAACGGGACCCTTGCTTGCTTCTGCAGAAGCTGAGTCTGAAACGTCCTGCTGTCCACCTGCGAATACCGCAAGGGGAGACAGTAGAGCTACGACGAGGGCAAGAAATAACATTTTCTTCACTTTCTCTTTCTCCTATGTGTGTGATTTAATTGAGAATTATACTCTGATTTCCCCAAAACTGTCCAATAGAACAGAATAGATAAATCTATATAAAATCTTCGATCATGATATTTAACCAACCTTTTTGCCATTAGTCAATGTTGTTGTTTTCATGGCAGGGAGAAAGAATAAATGTCTGAAATGAATAAATATCAACGAGAACGAGTGTTTTATTCCATATTTATTATATATACAGCGCTGAACATTGTATTTTTATCCGATTACTTTTTTATTTTGACAAAATTTAAACAGATGTATCCTGTCACTATACATCTGTTTTTTATTATATAATCGGAATTTACGGCAATAATCTACCATTAAGGATTGTTTTCATAATTCTTAAAATCTTTCAATTATGAAGGAATTTAAGAGGCTGTGGGGCAGAAGGGTTCTTACCGATTCCCTTGAACTCCCTGGTATTCAGCAGTTGAGGAAAAGTAGTAAAAAATAGAGGTAGAATCTCATTGTCCCTATGGAGCAGAAGAGATTCTGCCTCATACTGAATCTTTTCCCTGGCAGCCCCCTCAGGGAGAAGCTCTGCTTCAAGTATCAATTTATCAAAATCATTATTTCCTGAACCCGGATATCTGAAAAGACTCCCTGTCAGAAACAGGGATAGAAAGCTGTGGGGATCATTGTACTGAGCAGTCCAGCCGCCCAGAGCGATATCATATTCCCCACGGTCTCTTGCCTGGAGAAAATCCAGCCAGTCCATAGACCTGCCCTCGACTGGTATACCGCTCTTCTCGTACCAGAGAGCTATCAGATACTCTGCAACTTTCCGGTGCCCCTCTTCTACCGGATAAATAAAAATCAGGGGACTCTCCTTCCCTGCAGCTTCAAATTCCTCCTCAGGCTCCACAGGCCATCTGAGAGAACTGGCTTCTTTCTTATAAAAAGAGCCTGGAATGAGTGAATAGGCTGGCTGCTGCGGCCCCCTGAGCAGATCCTGTACCAGAAGCTCTGTATCCACAACTTCAACCAGCTCTCTCCTCAATCCAGAATTACCCAGGGGAGAGTGCATCCTGTTCAGTATATAAAAATAGGATGTCCTCCCTGAGGGAGCCGAAAAATCATACCTGTATTCCAGTTCAGAGAGTTTCTGCACAGGGAATACATAAGATGTTAACCATTGAGCCTTAGCGGCAGTATAGAGAGACAGGGCCTCTTCTGAGGAACACTCAGTAAATTTCAGGGTCTCAGGCCCTCTGTTCTCGTGATAATTTTTCCGTTTTGTGAGAAGAAAACTCTTATCATCAGAAAAGGAAGGCTTAAGAGTATATGCCGATGAGGAAGGTATTGTTGCCAGCAACTGGGGGCTGTAGTTTTCTAATTCAAAAAAAGAGGAAGGATAAAGAAAGAAAGAGGGTTCACAAAGCAGGCGGAGAGCGAAGGGGTACGGTCTGTTGAACTCAATCTCCAGAGTATTATCAGACAGAACACGAAGAGCTTCAGACCCCTTATCTTTAATAAATAAGGAGATAAAAGGTTTAGCTGTTTTCTCTTCCAGCTCCAGCATTCTAAGCCATGAAGTTCTGAAATCTTCAGCAGTGACAGGAGTGCCATCACTCCAGAGTACTGTTTTCAGCCTGAATCTTATAACCTGCCCCTCCTCAAGAAACTCCCAGTCCTCTGCAAGAGCGGTTTCAATCTCACAGCTCTCCGGGTTCTCCACTACAAGCCCTTCAAACAATTGATAAAACACCATCATTTCAGGATCATCCCTGCCGGGAAAAAACTCTGTTTCTTCAGGTATTTCGGATATAAGGATTGAGAATTGAGGAATATTGACAGTAGTTTCAGATTTCTGAGAAAGCTTATCCTCTGCTCCATCTCTCTGCCCCTTTGAGAAAAGAGATAAGGTGAGCAGCATAAAAACCGGAATTAACAATTGTATTCGCTGATATTTCATAGATATATAATAGACTTCCCTGTGTGAAATCTCCAATGGATTTGTACCTTTATATCAAATTGAACTGCCTACCCCCAACAGAAGAGAGTTATACTGTTTTCCACTTGATAAAAGTGATAAAATGGGAGCATTATAATCTTATATGAACATATCCATAGATCAATTTCAAAAAATGGTGTCTTTTCTTCAGAGTAATCTGAAAGGAGACTTTGAAGCTCGTCCTGATAATGTATATATGGAAGGCGTGAAAATAAACCGGGATACAATCGGTGACTTAGTAGAAAAGCTGATGAAACCGGGCAGTGCAATCAGAGGTTCAGAGAACCTCAAACAGTTGAGTGAGTATTCCCTCAAGGGAAAATCCTGCCTCCTCCTTTTAGAACATTATAGTAATTTTGATTATCCGGCTCTCTTCAGACTTATTGAAAAAACTGAAGGCCTAGGCCCGGAGGTTGCCGAACGCCTGCTGCCCATACAGGGGATGAAACTGTCAGCATCAGGTGGTCTGACCGCAGCGTTTACTAATTCCTATACAACCATTGTTATCTATCCCAGCCGAAGCATTGATTCCGAGACTGATCCTGAGAAACTGGCTGAAATCAAAAAAGTCAGCCTGCCTATCAACCATGCTGCCATGAGAGAAATGACTCATAGAAAGTATCACAGCAATATTGTGGTCGTCTTTCCGGCAGGAACCAGATATAGACCATGGGACCCGGAGTCAAAAAAAGGTGTCAGGGAAATTCATTCCTACCTTAAAGCCTTTGACTATGTTTCTTTTGTCAGCATCAACGGGAACCTATTGATTCCCAATAGAGAGAACAACATGGAAAAAGATACTCTGCACGAAGATATCATCCTTTTCAGCGTATCAGAACCTGTAAGGGGAAAAGATTTCCGTAAGGAAAAAATAGCCGAAACTCCGGCAGGCCGGGACCCTAAACAATACGTAGTAGATCAGGTGATGGCTGTACTTGAAAGAAACAATCTCAAGACAGAAGAATACAGAAAAACCCTGCTTTAAAACCTGGATTCAGGATATATTCTGCTGCTCATAGAACCACTGCTCCAGATTGAGCAGCAGACAGGGTCCAATGGCTTTAAATCCCCGCCTTTCCAATGTTTTTCCAAGGACTTCCCCTTCGGGAGGAAGGATGAGAAGGAGAGTCTCTACCCTGTTGTGATAGCAGTGATCCAGTAGATAATCCAGCAGACCTGCTGCAATCCCCGCACCACGATATTCAGGAAGAACATACAGACAGTCCAGAGCAGCATAGATCTTATCCTTTTCAGTATCCAGATAAATAGAAATAAATCCGCAACTGCTACCCTCTGGACTCATGGCCTTTACGGCAAGATCGGCACTCCGCTGAGGATGATAATGGTGTCGGAGAAGCATAGTTTTAAGCCCTTCAGGACTCTCCTTGTAAAGTTCTTCCCGGAAAGATACCCGGACCTGCTCAAACATCTCATCATCCGCTGAAAAAAGTTCCATAGAAAACTCATCCAGAAACAGGTCATCCGTCTCTTCAGGTTCTTCACCAAGAGACTCAATACCCCAGTAATCACAAAGATCGGAATACCAGTTCCGAACCCTTTTTTTCATCTCACGGTCTTTATGCAGAAACCAGGCGTTCTCAAGGTCATCGCGTTCTTTCAGTACATTCTTGAATCCTCTGAAAACTCCTCTTCCCGAATTCAGTATTTCATGGAGACGTTCCCTGTAAATCGGATTTTTCAGAGTCCCTGCGAAGCTATCCATCAGATGATAACCGTCGCTTGGTGTCCAGTCAGGAACAGGGAGAAGAAAGTCTTTGCGGGACTCATCCGCCGAAGACCTGGTGGACAATATAAGAGTCTCAGTATCCAGGAGAAAGGATTCCTTCTGGTTCTCCATGGCAAAAATGATCTGATCAATAAGCTCCGATGTCAGTTTGAACTGTTCAGCCACGTTTTTTTCTCCATACCTTCAGTTCTTTTGCCAGATTTTCTCTGGGAATAAACCATTTTTCACCGCTTTTTCTGTCTTTCAATTCAAGCTCATTATTCTCTAAATACCGCCGGCCTACAACTATACGCAGAGGAATACCCAGAATATCAGCATCCCGGAATTTAACCCCGATAGATTCAACCCTGTCATCAATGATGACATCCTTTTCTCCCAGTTCCAAAGCAAGTTCATCCACTGCCTTAGAAATTCTCATGGAGTGGCCTATACCCATAATATAAAAAGTATAGGGAGCCAGTTCCAGGGGCCAGATCAGACCTCGGTCATCCCGGTTATTCTCGGCAATGCAGGCCATCAGGCGGCCAAGTCCCATCCCGTAAGCCCCCATATACGGATATGATTTCCGCCCTTTGTCATTTTCGAAGGAAAAGCCCATCCGTCTGGTATAAAAGTCATCAAGTTTGAAAATATTGCCCATCTCAATGGCCTTATGAGATTCGAGGGGCTTACCGCAGTCAAAGCAGAGATCTCCCGGATTCAACTGGGCGATATCCGCGCTGGGAGGAATATCAAAGTCTCTGCCGAAATTAGCATTAATATAATGAAAGCCCTCCTGATTTACCCCCATTACAAGATTGGGAGTGTTCACCACAGCATCATCTACAATGACTCTTACTCCTTCAGGGAGTGCTACCGGGGACATATAGCCCGGAATAAGATTGTATTTTTTCAGAGTCTCATCTCCCGCAGGTTTCCCGACAGAAAAACCGAGAATGGCATTCAGTTTATCCAGGGAGATATCATAATCCCCCAGGACAACCGCCATGACAGGCCCCTCTTCGGATTCATAGACTCTGGGTTTGATCAGCTTTGAAAATGGAAGATTAAACTGACGGGACAGACATTCCAGATCGAAACAGCCTTTTGTCTCCACCCGGGATAATCCCATTGGGATTTCCGGTGTACTGCTTTTCACACCCACAGCCACCGAGCGGTTTGCCCTGTATCCGCATGAGGGGCAGACCATAACATAATCCCGTCCCTGTTCATGGAGATATAAAAACTCATAAGCCTTTGAGCCGCCCATAATCCCGACACCCGATTCTGCAGGGATAACCGGCAAAGAACATTTTTCAAAAATACGGACATAGGCATTGAATATTTTCGGAAAAAAGTTATTTAGATCGACCTGGCTGCGATGAAAGGAATAAGCATCTTTCATAACAAATTCCTTCACTCTCACAAGTCCCAGACGTGTACGGGATTCATCGCGGAACTTACTCTGAAATTGATATATAAATAGCGGGAAGTCCCTGTAGGAAGTGACCGCAGATCTTGCAAGTTCAACGGCGGCCTCTTCATGGGTAGGAGAGAGAACCAGTGTCCTCCCCTTTTTATCCTTAAAAGTGACAAGAGGATTATCCTTCATCCTGCTTCGGCCCGACTTATTCCAGATAGCAATAGGATTCACAAGGGGAGCCAGGAACTCTTCCCCTCCCAGATCCTGCATTTCTTCGGCAATAAGGGTTTTCAGGTTTTCCATCACCTTTTTCCCTAAGGGGAGGTAAGAGATCAGGCCCTGCCCCAGAACGTGTACAAAACCGGCGCGCAGCAGAAGGGAATAACCTTCAAGTGTCACATTTGACTGCTGCCTGACCGAACCTGCTCTGCTTGTCTTTCCTATGAGTCTGGAATATTTCATTTAAGTATTTTAGTGCGCATGGTTCATAGAGGTCAAGGAAAGTATTCAATTAGCATTGACAACCCAACTTAGTTTATCATAATTTTAATCATATAAATTTTAGCACTGCAGATTTGACTTTTAATCCTGCAGTCACCATATTTTAATAAAGGAAAGAGGTTTTCACCGGTCTATAATTATACCGGGTTGAAAAATACCAAGCCCTTTTCAAGTCAAGGAGACACATATGGACACGATTGAATATGTTGAGGCCCGTGAAATTCTCGATTCAAGAGGAAACCCCACACTGGAAGTAGATGTAATGCTGGGAGACGGCTCATTCGGTAGAGCGGCTGTCCCTTCAGGAGCCTCCACAGGAATTCATGAAGCTGTTGAACTGAGAGACGGTGATAAAAAACGATACCTTGGTAAGGGAGTTCTGAAAGCTGTTGAAAATGTGAATACAGTTATTGCAGACGCAGTTATCGGACTGAGTGCCCTGAACCAGGTAGATGTAGATAAAACAATGATTGAGCTGGATGGTACAGATAATAAGGCTAAACTTGGTGCCAATGCGATTCTAGGAGTCTCCATGGCAACAGCCCGTGCCGCCGCACAGCATCTTGAAATAGACCTGTTCAAATATCTTGGAACATTCCATGCCAACGTACTGCCCGTACCTATGGCAAATATTATCAACGGCGGAAGCCATGCGGATAACTCCGTAGACTTCCAGGAATTTATGGTTATGCCCGTGGGTGCCGATTCAATCCGGGAAGCAGTTCGCTGGATCGCAGAAATTTTTCACAATCTGAAGGCTCTTCTCAAAGAAGCCGGTCTCTCCACAGCAGTTGGTGATGAAGGTGGTTTTGCACCGAACTTTAAATCAAACGAAGAAGCCCTGACATTTATCATGAAGGCTATTGAGAAAGCAGGTCTTAAACCCGGAAAAGAAGTAATGATTGCTCTGGACCCCGCATCTTCCGAATTCTCTGAAAAACAGGCTGACGGTTCCTATATCTACGAACTGAAATGGTCTACAGGTGAAAAGCTGACCAGCACACAGATGGCCGACTTCTGGGCAGACTGGAGTGAGCGCTACCCCATTATTTCTATCGAAGACGGTATGAATGAAGATGACTGGGACGGTTGGAAGGTTCTTACCGATAAAATTGGAGACAAGGTTCAGCTTGTGGGAGACGACCTGTTCGTTACCAATACTGTCAGATTGAAAGAAGGTATTGATAGAGGTATCGCTAACTCGATCCTGATCAAAGTAAACCAGATCGGAACACTGACAGAAACCTACGAAGCAGTAGAGATGGCTAAAAGAGCCGGATACACAGCAATCATTTCACACCGTTCCGGAGAAACCTCCGATACAACGATTGCAGACCTGGTAGTTGCCCTTGAAACCGGACAGATTAAGACCGGTTCCATGAGCCGCTCAGACAGAGTTGCAAAATACAATCAGCTCATGCGGATTGAAGATGACCTGGAAGGACGCTCCACCTATGCAGGCTGGGATGCTTTCTACAGTATTAAAAGATAGTTAACAGGGAAGCAATACCTTGTAAAACTAATAAGAGCCCGGAGCAATCCGGGCTTTTTTACGATCAGCTCCAATGAAGAAGACGTTCCAGGATTCTCTCTTCCTCTTCATCAGAATCTGCACCGACCCAGAGACAAATCCCCTCGGGTCTGACAGCTGCCATAAAATCTTCAAGTTCACTTACAGCGACATCGGCAATAACCGGCATACCCGCATCCTGCAGCTTCTTGAAAAACGGTACCCATTGCATGATCGGCTGATCATCCCCCACTCCCTGAACCCACTGTATGGCATCAATCTCCGGTACAGTCAGAATGGAATCAATATGATTGGCAACACCTCTTCCATCCAGATGAAAGATATTGGTATCCATGGTCTTCACTTCTTTCTGAAGAATGGGGAGGCAGTATTCATCAAAGAGTTCGTTTCCGATAAGGGCTGAAAAGTCATTACTGGGAATATGAAGTTTACCTGCCGACGGGATTCCCATCCAGTTGGCAGAGGGCTGCCCGGCAGCACTGAGGATATTATGGAAATGATCAAAGATATCCTGAAACCCCTCTGTTCCCAGACGGATCATCTGCTTCAGTAGATCAGGATCGAGGTAAAAATCCATACAGACCTTGTCATTTCCTCTCCATGATGCCAGAAAATCCATCCCCGGATGGAGGTCTGTGTAGCCAACAATGAATTTACCATCACATTGCTGAAGAGCATAATCTGTCATCTCTTCTATCTTTTTTAAATATAGATTCTCTTTATCAAATTTTATCTTTGAAAGATCCTCTGCTGTCTCTATCTTTGGATGTGTCCATGAAGTCACTTCTCCGAATTCAAGGTCCTGACCATAGAATGCCTGAAAAATATCCGGCCCCAAATTAGGATCAAAAATAGGAAATGTCTCTCCCCTGAAAGTCTTTCCTTCAATACTCTTAACAAAGGAATCTACCTGATACTCGCTGTCAAACCAGCGATCTTTCAGACTGGGCCATGACTTACCAACCACAGATTCATTATCAAACTGGGCATTATGCCGATGGAATCGGACCGGAACCCTGTCGATAATCCGGTTTTCATACCAGGCTTCTATCCTCTGCATTGATTTTTCAAAATCGGGCTTTCCTTCCAGCTGAAAATCAGACCAGTTTCCTTTTTTCATTATTGATTCCTCTCTATCTCGTTTGCGTTCATTTGCACGCACATAGAATACAACAGCCTTTTCATACGGTCAAGAATAAAAGAATCCAAAATTATATAAAAAAATCTGATCTGGAAAACTGTTCTGGTTTAAGTTCTTTGAAATATATTTCGGTTGGAGTCACAAAGCAATCATTTTTCAGCTTGTGATTATTCATGAGAATACTGTACATCAGTTTGAAGGCATAAGCTCCCTGAAGCTCAGGATTCTGTCCTATAAGAGCATCACAGAATCCGTCATCCAGAGCTTTAGAAAGCTCTTCATTAAAGTCAAAACCGACAAGTGGAATCCGATTGTCGGATCCCATGGATTCAATTGCATGGACCGCACCTAAAGTAGCGGCTGCAGTAAGAGAAAGGACCGCCCTGAGATCCCTGTCTGAAGCAAAGGCATCTTTCACAAGCTCTGCGGCCATCCCAATATCATCATCACAGTAGACCACTGTCTTATTCTGTCCTGTGCTTATATCCTGTAGAACATCCACTGCACCCTGCACCCTCTGGTCATGAGCCCATAATCCTTTATATCCACTGAGAACAAGCAGTTTTCCTTCAGAGCAGAATTTGTGAATAAGTTCACCCCCTAAACGGCCGCTCTGATAAAGATCCTGACCGATAAAACAGCTTCTCTTAGTTCCTGGAAGATCAGTATTAATGGTGAGATAAGGGATTTTTGCAGATCCGGGGAGAGTAATTGAGGGATCAAAATGACCGGAAGGAACAAGAAGGACGCCCTTCAGATCATCTTCCTGCACTGAAGATTTCAATATATCTAGAAAACCGTCTGAATTTTCAGGATTATAATCAATAATTTTCAGCTCAAGCAAAGAATCATTCTGCTCTTTCAGAGCAGAAAACAAGCCTGTTTTCATCATGTCATAAAAAAATGAGGGACTCTCAGGGAAAAGAGCCAGAATCTGAATCTTCTTTTTCAAAGTTGTAAAACGGGTTATTTTATCATCGATATAACCCATTGCTGAGGCTTTATCAAGAATTTCTCTGCGGGTTTTTTCACTGATACGTCCCCGGCTGTGAATAGCCCGGTCCACAGTCCCTCTGGAAATTCCAAGTGCATCGGCTATATTCTGAAGAGTAATTCGACTGTTTTTTTTGGAAGACACTCAGATATTATACAATCAGCTGAAAAGACCGGCAAGCGGCTATGATGGAGTATTCAGTCCTGCCCCTGAGTCAGGGGTAGATAGACCAGAAAAGATGTATTCTCACCGGGGATACTTTCGGCAGTAATTTTACCATTGTAAGATTCGGCAATATGCTGACAGATAGATAGTCCCAATCCGGTATTTGTCTTAGTCATTTTTGTACTGTAAAAAGGAGAAAATATTTGATCAAGAATCTCACCGGGGATGCCGTGACCATTATCAATGAAACTGATCACAGCCTGTGGAACACCCTCAGCCGATTGACATAGAGATGTCCTGACAATAATCTTCCCCCCCTTAAGAACTGCCTCAAGAGCATTACTCAGAAGGTTTAGAAATAATTGCTTCAGCTTATTCTCATGTGCATCAAGCAGGATCTGCCCCGAACGGTAATCTTTCTCAAGAGTGATTTTTCTCTCTTTGAATTTATGTCCCATCAGTATGCTTACTTCATCAAGGAGCAGATGCAGATCCAGAGACTTGATAGGGCGAACCCCTACACGTGAAAAAGAGAGCAGACTGCTGATGATCTCTACAATTCTAGTCAGTTCCGACTGAATATGCTGAACACAGTCCTGAGAATTTTCAGGAAGCTCATCCAGCTGCATCAGGTCAAGATAATTCTGAATAATTCCCAGAGGATTATTCACTTCATGAGCCACACCGGCCGCCATTTCGGCTGTAGAAACAAACTTTTCGGCCTGTTGCAGATACTCTTTCGTCTCATAGTCAGAAGAAATATCTTCCAGAAAAACCAGCATTCCATGCCTGGAGTCCCCTTCTTCTCCCAAAGGACTGACCCTGATCTTAAGCAGTTTATTCCTGACAAATTTCAATTTTTGCCACAGACCGGCTTTCCGTTCAACAATAACCTTCTCAATTTCATCCAGCTTCTCAAGTTGAAGATCCCTGAAATACTCATTTAAGGGCTGCCCTTTGATTTCTACTGGATCACATTCCAGTATTCTTGACGCTGCTGTATTAAGATCCTGAATCTCATCATTAGGAGATATTATAATAAGGCCTTGAGGTATATCGTTAATGATTCTCTGATCATAACGGGACATAAGAAGAACCTCATGATCAACCTGAGTAGGACTCTCATCACGATCAATGGCAAAACTGAAGGCAAGGTTTACCAGTCTGGTTCTGTCAACACGGCTCACCTCTTCCGTTCCGCGTCTATGACCGTCCTTAAGAATTGTTACTCTGTCAGAGATTCTGAATATCTCATCAATATTGGAACTGACATAAATTATTCCCTTGTTCTGGGCCCGGCACATCCTGAGCATCCGATATATATGCTGCTGCTCCTCTGGAGTTGTTTTTTGGGCAATTTCATCCAGAATCAGGATTTTTGCCTCCTGAGCCAGAACACGGAGAAACGACAATACCTGCCGTCTGGCAGGAGATAGGGCCGTAACCCTTGTCATGGGATCTTCGTCAAATCCATAAATGTCAAAAAGCTCCTGACAATGTTTTAACAACTCCTTTCTTCGTCTGCTGAATATAAATTGGGGAAAGCGTCCCAGATATACATTGTCAAAAAGGGTTCCTGAAGGGATAAGAGTTTCACTCTGATAAACCATGCCTATTCCCTGCTGGACAGAAGCAGAAGGATTAAAACCATAGAAGCTCTGCCCATTGACACGAATACTGCCTCCCTGAAGTAGAAGAGAACCGCTTAATATTTTTACAAGACTTGTTTTTCCTGAGCCGTGATCGCCGGTTAATGCATGGATCTCGCCAGGGTAAAGGTCAAAATCGATCCCTTTCAGTGCAGGGACATGTCCATAATTAAAACGGATATTCCGCATCTCAAGCAGCGGGGAATCCATCAGACCTCAATATCCAGTTTTTTCATTTTGTTATACAGGGTTCTTCTGGTAATCCCCAGATAATCCGCAGCCCTGCTCCTGTTCCCCCCGGTCTTATCAAGGGCATCCAGTATGATATCTCTTGATATACTGTTAGAGGCAGTCTTCAGAAATACGGTTTTATCAGTCGCGGAATAATTTTTGTACTGCTCTGGTAAAAACTCTGTACTGATGATCTCTTCATCACAGAAAATAACCATTCTCTCAATTGTATTCTTCAGCTCACGAATATTTCCCGGCCAGTCATGCTTTAAAAACAGGACTTCTGTCTCCTGATCAAAGCCTGAAATATTCTTCCCGTATTTTTGATTAAAATCAGACAGAAACAACCTGGTCAGAGGAAGAATATCTTCCTTCCTGGATCTCAGGGCAGGCAGTTCAATCTGAATGACAGACAGGCGGTAAAAAAGGTCTTCCCTGAAGAGTCCCTCGCGGATTCTGTCTTTAAGCTTTCTATTGGTAGCCGCAACAATACGTCCTTCCATCCTGCGGGTCTTATGCGAACCGATACGTTCAAACTCTTTCTCCTGAAGAACCCGTAGTAATTTTGCCTGGGTTTTCAGACTGATCTCTCCTATTTCATCAAGAAAAAGGGTTCCTTCCCCCACAACTTCAAACTTTCCGGATCTTGCTTCTACCGCATCCGTAAAAGCTCCTTTCTCATGGCCGAAAAGTTCTGACTCAAGAAGAGTTTCAGGTATGGCTGCACAGTTGAGTTTGATAAAGGGTTTATCAAAACGGGAACATTCAGCATGTATCATAGAGGCCGCCAGCTCCTTTCCTGTTCCCGACTCTCCTGTGATCAGAACCGGAGCATCCGTGGGAGCTGCTTTTTTCAGTAAATTAATTTTTTCCTGCATTGAAGGATTAAAGGTCAAAATTGACGAATCACTGCCATCATATCGGGAGTTCTGCCATTTTTGATTCTTTAAACTGCTCTTCATAACTGTTTTAGGTAGAAGACGATCAATTTCAACTGCCATTTCTGAAAAACGGACAGGTTTTTCAAAGAAGTTTACAGCTCCGTAACGCATGGCCTTAACAACATTATCAACCGAGGCATACCCTGATACCATAATAATAGGAAGTTCGGAGTATTCAGTTCTGATCAGGCGGATAAGATCTATCCCGGACATACCGGGCATCTTTAAATCTGTGATCACAAGAGAGACTTTTTCGACCTTCAGGATTCCCATAACTTTTTCAGATTCTGTAGTAAATATTGGAGAATAGCCCCTGGCTTTAAGAAGCTTGGATAGACTGATACAGAGCTGTGCTTCATCATCAACAATCAGGATCTTGGCAATCATATATTCGATAGTACAGGGTATGTATAGAATATTACAAGATAAAAAGACAATATCATAAACAGAAGGATGGAAGTGGGAACATATTTTCCCACTTCACTGGGAAATGTGTGTAGTATTTTCCCATATCTTTCCCATTTTCCACTTTTGTAATATTTTCTGAATATTTGTATAATTTTATCTATTACAACGAATTAAAGTAAAACTATGTTCATGAAAGTTACATTGGCACGCATTTTGTGTAAGCAGTGGTAAATACTTAAGAGGAGTTTCTATTATGAAAAAAGGCTTAATTGCAGCCCTGTGTCTTACAGTTTTTCTAAGCGGATTTGCATTTGCGAACGGTGCTCAGGAAGCTGGATCGGATGAAGTGAAAATCGGTTTTCTGGTGAAAATGCCCGAAGAACCCTGGTTTCAGAATGAGTGGAAATTTGCCCAGGAAGCTGCCGCAAAATACGGATTTAAGGTTCTGGAAATCGGAACACCCGATGGAGAGAAAGTTCTTTCTGCAATCGACAACATCGCAGCTCAGGGAGCTCAGGGATTTGTAATCTGTACCCCCGATGTAAAACTGGGACCCGCTATTATGGCAAAAGCAAAAGCCAACGGTCTTAAGGTGATGACAGTTGATGACCGCCTTGTCGGTGCTGACGGATCTCCCATGGAAGAAGTACCTCATATGGGAATTTCTGCATACGAAATTGGTAAACAGGTAGGATATACTCTTAAAGGTCAGATGGATGCCAGAGGCTGGAAACAGGAAGACACTGGTTTTCTCAGAATCAGCTTTAACGAGCTTCCCACTGCAGTAGATAGAACAACTGGTATGACTGATGCTCTTATCGAAAAAGGTTTTGATGAAGCTAATATCTACGAATCTCCCGAAAAGACAACAGATACTGAAGGTGGATTCAACGCTGCAAGTATCACAATCACAAAGAATCCCCAGATCAAACATTGGTTGATCGGTGGACTGAATGACGAAGCTGGAATGGGTGGAACAAGAGCCTGTGAAGGTAACGGATTTGCAGCAGAAGACATCTGTGCAGTTGGTATAGGCGGTTCTGGAACAGCTACTGCGGAATTTGCAAAATCTGAAGTTACAGGTTTTTACGCAACTGCTCTGATCAGTCCTAAAAGACATGGTTATGAAACATCAGAATTGGTTTACAAATGGATTACAGAGGGAACAACTCCTCCTGCAACAACATGGACAACAGCAGTCATGATGGACAGAGATAATTACAAGGCAAAACTAAAAGAAAACGGACTGGATTAATTCTAATCTGATATAAAAAACCTCCTTCCACAGACAATGTGGGGGGAGGCTTTTAATACAAAAAAAGAGAAAAGAAATGACAGCATATTTAGAATTCAAATCTGTTTCAAAACAGTTTCCCGGAGTCAAGGCTCTGGACGATGTTTCATTCTCTGTTCAGTCTGGTGAAGTTCACGGGCTGATTGGTGAAAATGGAGCTGGAAAATCTACTCTCCTTAAAATCCTGAGCGGTGCCTACTTTCCCAGTGAAGGATCAGTCTATATAAACAGCCAGGCCATGGATTTTCAGGGAACAAAAGATGCCCTTGATGCGGGAGTTGCCATTATATATCAGGAACTGAATCTGGTCCCTGAAATGACTGTTGCCGAAAATCTTCTTCTGGGACATTTCCCACGGAAGAAAAGCGGATTCATCGACTTTAAAAAAATGAAAGAAATCGCCGGTAAAGAGCTCAGCTATATACTGGAAGAAATAAACCCTGATCAAAAAATCAAAAACCTGTCCATCGGACAGAGACAGATGATAGAAATTGCCAAGGCTCTTCTGCACAATGCGGATATTATCGCCTTTGATGAACCTACAAGTTCCTTATCTGATAAAGAGACAATCAGACTGTTTGAAATTATCAGAAATCTTCAAAAAGCAGGAAAAGCAATCATCTATGTGTCTCACAGAATGGAAGAGATTTTTAAGATCTGTTCCACTGTAACCGTATTCAGAGATGGTAAGAAAATTGAAACATTCACAGATATGAGCAAAGTGAATCATGATATTCTGGTAAGCCGCATGGTCGGCCGGGATATCAAAGATGTATACAGCTATAGAAGTAGAGAACAGGGCGAAACTATACTTGAAGTGAATGACATTATGGGTCCCGGAATATCAAAACCGGCCAGTTTCTCACTCAAAAAAGGTGAGATCCTTGGATTTTTCGGTCTTGTGGGAGCCGGTCGTTCAGAACTTATGAGACTGCTCTATGGTGCTGAAAAACATAGCAGCGGGACCTTTTATCTGGAGAATGAGCAGGTAAAAGTTAATTCGCCCAAGGCTGCCATAGAGAGAGGAATGTTCTTCTGTCCTGAAGACCGAAAGGATGATGGTATCATCCCTATCAGATCGGTTAATGAAAATATAAACATTTCTGTACGCCGTCACAGCATGAAGGCAGGGTTCTTTCTTGATAAGAAAAAAGAGAGAGAAACAACTGATTCATTTATCAATAAACTACAGATAAAGACTCCAAACAGAGAGAAAGATGTGGGCAGCCTCTCAGGTGGAAATCAGCAGAAGGTTATTCTGGCACGCTGGCTGGCGGAAGATGTAAAAATCCTGATTATGGATGAACCCACAAGAGGGATTGATGTTGGAACAAAAAACGAGATTTATCAACTGATGTACCAGCTTACTGAAGAGGGGAAATCCATAATATGTGTTTCCAGTGATCTGCCTGAAGTTATGGGAGTATCCGACAGACTCATAGTTATGAGGGACGGAGAACTTGTGACATCATTTGAAAGAGATGAATTCTCAGAAGAGAAGATTCTCAGCAAGGCTCTGCCGGATAAGGCAGAGGAATAAAAAAGGAAGAGGAAACTATGGAAAATACAAAAGCCATGAAGCCGGAACAACACGCTCTTAAAATGATCCGGAATCTGTGGGAAAACTCAGGAATGCTGGTCATCTTCATTCTTCTATTTATTGCACTGTCAATATTTGTACCCTATTTCTTCACATGGAGAAATATGATCGGTCTGGGCCTTTCAGTCTCTATGGTTGGAATGGTTGCCTGTACAATGCTTTTCTGTCTGGCATCCGGAGACTTTGACCTCTCTGTTGAAAATATTGTTGCCTTCTCAGGTGTTACAGCCGCTGTTGTAATCAATGCTACAGGCAGTATTTTTGCCGGTGTTCTGGCAGGAGTTCTCGGGGGCGGCCTTATCGGACTGCTCAATGGAACAATCATTGCCAAAGCCGGCATAAATGCATTGATAACGACCCTGGCAATGGCTCAAATTGTGCGTGGTATGGCCTTTATCGTCTCGGGAGGAAGTGCAGTAGGTATCTCTGATATGCGCTTTTTTGCTCTGGGGAACGGCCAATTCCTGGGACTGCCCAATCCGATCTGGATAACAATCATCTGTTTTGTCGTATTCGGTGTTCTTCTGAACAATACATCCTATGGTAAAAATACTCTGGCCATGGGAGGCAATATGGAAGCAACACGTCTTGCGGGTGTTGCTGTAAACAAGATAAAAATCATGATTTTTACCATTCAGGGAATGATGGCCGGATTTGCGGGAGTCGTTCTGGCATCAAGAATGACAAGCGGACAGCCAAACACATCTATAGGATTCTCTCTGGATGTAATTTCCGCCTGTGTCCTGGGTGGTGTATCACTCTCAGGTGGTGTCGCTCCTATTCAGGGTGCCATAGTAGGTGTACTGATTATGGGTACGGTTCAGAACTCAATGAACCTGATGAGTATACCCACCTTCTATCAGTATGTAGTCAGGGGTCTAATCCTCCTTATTGCCGTACTCATAGACAGATTCAAACAGTCCAATTCAAAAAACTGATAATGATGTGATTTGAAATTAGAGCCGGGTTAACACCCGGCTTTTTTTGAACATAGTGATACATACAGGAGTGTAGATTCAATGAATAATCTCAACAGACTCAGCCTGTCCCTCCAGGGGCAGGAAACCGACAGAATCATGACCTATGACCTATTAGACAATACAGAAGTTCTAAAAGTCTATGGAGGCTATAAGGAAGATAAAAGCTACAGCTCTGAAGAACTTATGGAAATCAATGTTAAAGCTTTTAAGGGAATAGGACTGGATATTACCAGGGGAACCCATGATCCTGTTGAACACTGGATGCGCCACAAGGTTGATAACTGGATTCGCTTTATGGGAGTAGATCCCTCCCACTGGAGCGTGGAACAGGGAGGCGATACGGCCTGGATTTCTGAACGCCCCTTCGACGATCTTGCCGGGCTTGAAAAAAACATGCCCTCTATCCCCAAGTTTGAAGATATCCGGGAATGGTATGATCCTTTCATCAAGAGGGCCACAAATCTGTTCAATTCCTATGACAGAGTTTTGATTGGCGGAGTAGAAGGCCCGTTGTGTGATGCCTATACCTATGTGGATCTGGAGCTGTTCTCACTGGTCCTCTATGACGCCCCTGAACTGATAAATCATATTATGGACTGTACTACAGCCTATTCCAGAGCCATAGCCAAAGTCTACAGCGAGAATGATACGGTACCACTTCAATTTATGGGGGAAGATATTGCAGGCTCCACAGGGCCAATCTTCTCACCTGTTATGATTGAAGAGCTCTGTCTGGAACGCTGGCGTTCCATTGCCGAACCGGTGAGAAGCCGGGATGGTTCTTTTCTGTTTCATACAGACGGACGCTATGGTCCTCTCCTTGATCTCATCCTGGGAAAAGCAAAATTTAACGCAGATGGTCTGAATCCCATCGAGCGTTGTGGATGCAATGATATATTTGAAATACATCAGGCCTGGCCCGATAAGTATCTTTTCGGAAATGTCTGCTGCGAGGAGACCCTTCCCTTCGGGAATGCCTTTGATGTGGAAGATGAAACTCTGGAACTGATCGAAAAGATTGGAGTCGACAGGAAAATATTTATCGGCTCCTCCAGTGAGGTCCATGAGATGATTCCACTGCTGAATATTGAAACCATGTACAACACGGTTCATGAATATGGAAGCTACCCGATCGATGTGGATCGTATCAGAGGGAGAAGAAATAAAATATCAGGAAAAAGAGAATTCAGAAAAGACCATGCTCTCTAAAAATATCCGGAGTCTTATTTCATTATTTTCAGCCTTAGAATTAAGTATTTAAACTTTTAAACTGTAACTGAGTTCCCATTCCCTGATCTCTCCTGCCTTCCAGAGTGCCGGAATACCGAAATCTTCTGAACGTGAAGGACTGTCAAAGGGAGAGGTCGCCGGTTCAGGAGCAATATTATGCTGCCCTCCGAACCCGCCCTTATTGATCCAGAAACCAAGCCAGGGAAGAATTATGGCCGGATAAGACATGGTCATCTGCCCCCTGCTGTCACTGATAACAACTTTCCCCTCAGAAACAGGATCACTGCCGTAGAATTTATAGGCACTCCCCTCTTTCAATGTACCGGGCATCAGCAGTTTACCAGCATGGGGAACCTCTCCCCCGATTCCCCATTCGGTTCTGCTGAGATAGGGTCCCAGCTCTCCACCGTCACCCGCCTGTATGATGGAACTGCAGTCCCAGGGGACGATAATTTCTGTTTCGGGCAGAAAGGAGAACAGGGGATGGGGAGTCCACAAGGCTGGAAAATCCGTATCCGACAGATTGATAACAGTATAACGGCAGATAATTGAATCATCAGACAGTAGAGTATTCCTGACAAAACGATAAGGCAGGAGTTTCCCGTCAAATCTCATCTCAAGAGAATCATCACTCTGTGAAAGAATATCCCACTCACGGCTCCAGAGTTCTCCATGATCAGGTAAATCCACTTCTGAGCCGTTCTTCTGCCGTGATGTTTCTGGAAGAATGGTTGGAAACATCTCATCACTGCCGAAGGCCACTTCCTTTGTAAATGAACCATCAGATGCCAATTTGATATCCTCTGATTCGGATTGAAACAACCATTCACTACCATTTCTTTTATTGAACATGGAGAGGATCTTTCCGCCGAAAGGACTGATCACAACCTGGATAGTCTCGTTTTCAAGTTTAATTTTCTTCATGATCATTTTATTTCTCCTCTACTGCTGCTGATTCATTATTTCTGTAAATAGATTGATTAACCTTCTCTCTGTACTGTGTGGGAGAGAGTCCCATTATTTTCTTAAAAACCCTTGAAAAGTAATATCGATCTTTATAGGCACTTTGATACGCCACTTCCTGTATATCCATATCTGAGATTTCCAGAAGACGACATGATTTCTGCACCCTCATCCTGCTGTAATATTCAATAGGAGAATATCCCTTCGCCTTTTTAAATACATCTGAAAAATGAGGAACAGAGAGTCCCAGAAATGAAGCCATATCATCAAGAGAAAGAGTTTGTCTTTCTTCCAGAGATTTTCTCATTTTCTGTATTATCTTATCGATTCGCCTCAGATTTAATGAACTGATATCCCTGTGAAAATCACGGTTGCCATACAGAAGAGTTGTAAGAATACTACATGCAAGCTGTCCGCTTTGCAGCATGGTTTCCCGTGAGTAACCATCACTCATAGATTCAAGAAGGTATTGGAACAATTGACTGAGCTGTTCCACTGTTCTGCTGCTAAGGGGAATTAATCCCTTATGCCCATCAAGAATTGAGGTATAGGAGTCCAGAAGATCCCCTTTTATATGCATCCAGTACAGACTCCAGGGCTGTGTGTCAGAGGAACCATAGATATGAGGAACTCCAGGTTTTATATAACAAGCCTGTTTTTGTCCAATGAGAAGGGTTGAATCCTGATCAATATGGATAAAACCCTGCCCCTCCAGACAGTATAGAAGAATCCCTTCTTCTATACCCCGGCTTCTGTTTTTCTGATGCCCCGCAGCCCGGGGGAAAAAACCTGCATCTGTCACTATCAGGTTCCGAATCAAAACGGACAGGGAATTACTGCCTGTCACATCCGGAGGAATCACATATAATTCCTGATCTCTGAATCCGTCTTCTTTCCTGATATATTTCAATAATCTATTCCTGACAACTGTATCAGGTCAATTATAGCATGGATCAATCATTCATTAATCATAAAATAATCCATCTGAAGTAAAAATATTCTATTTTTAATTATATCAAATTAAACTAAAATTCTTCAAACGCATCTGTTCCCCGATCCTGTGTATTTAAATTTTCACTTAGGGATATTGGGATTTCCTTTCTGATATGTTTCTCAACCGGCGCTCTTTTTTCGATGGCGAGGTGAGGAGATTCCTTTGTCATTTCCTTAGATTCTACACGAAAGAAAGAAATGATCTGTTTCATTGATGATGCCTGTGAATACAGCTCTTCCGACATTGATGCCAGCTCTTCTGAAGATGTGGCATTCTGCTGAACAACAGTATCAAGCTGAACAATGGCTGAACTGATCTGCTCTGCACCATGATTCTGTTCTTGACTGGATATTGTTATTTCTTCAATAAGTTCGGCTGTTTTTTTCATGGCAGGTACGATCTGTTCTATTTTTTGCTGCGCTGCAACGGCTCTTTGAACACTATTTTGTGTTATATCAGTAATATCCTTGGCGGCAGCACCACTTGACTCAGCCAATTTACGGACTTCTGTAGCCACAACCGCAAACCCCTTTCCTGCCTCACCCGCTCTCGCGGCTTCAATCGCAGCATTAAGAGCAAGCATATTGGTGCTTCGGGCAATCTCTTCAATAACAATTATTTTTTCGGCAATAGTTTTCATTGCCTCAACTGTATCTTTAACGGCGTCATTACCTTCCTGTGAATCATCAGATACTTTTTTTGCCATTAAATTAGATTGTTGAGAATTATCTGTGTTCTGCTGTATGTTTGAGCTCAGCTCCTCAATAGAAGCCGAGACTTCTTCCATATTGGAAGCCTGTTCACTGGTTCCCGAAGAAATTTCCTGGGCGGATGATGAGATCTGCTGACTGCCGATTGCAACTTGATCTGCTGCCGATATTATGCTGTCAACGATACTTGAAAGCTGAACTGACATCTCCTTCATTGACGCATATACCCCGATGAGTTTCCTGTCGGGAAAGTCTATTCGAAGGTCACCCTTGGATATCCTGTCTGTCACTTCGGCAATTTCATAGGGCTCACCGCCAAGCTGCCGGGTTATTGATCTTGTCAGAAAAACGGCAATGAAGATACCAATAACAGCTGCGATGACAGACAGAAGAATCGCCAGTAATTTGTTTGCTTTTGTCACTGCCAGAATTGCCTCGGAAACACCATCTCTGACCTTCAGACCGCTGGCCATAACAGCAAGAGATGTCTCTCTTAACTTTATTTGAATGTCATGCTGTTCTATCTCCAGCGCCCTGTATTCAGTAACATTCGTCCTGTAGATATTGATATTATCAAGACTCTCTTCCAATACTCTGACAGCATCGGGATCAGTAAATATAGTCCGAGCTTTTTCTAGTGATTTAAGTACACTTAGACTCTCGGCATCCCAGGATTTTGCAATCTCAATCTTATCTTCCGCCACAGTCGATATCCGATATTTATATGCTTCGGTACTGAACCTGTTTGTGGCATTTCTGATTTCCTGGAGCATAAATATATTGTTCACAGGGTCTATGGGGATCATATTTGCCGATCGCCTGTGATTCAGATTGTCCTTGGAGGAGGATATTAGATTTTTTACCTCAGACAGGATCGATTCGGCGGCTACCACTCGAATAGAGGCGATACTGTCTATTTCGTTTTGTATTCGTAGAAAATCATTATTGAGAGATTCATACTCAAGCATATCTTTAATCAGATCTTGAATATTTATCTTATTTTTATCACTGAGCATCATATTTTGTGCCTGCCCTGCCTGATTGATCACATTCTGAGCTTCTTCCAGTGACTGAGCCATATAGCTCTCATCTTTATAGAGGATATAACGTAGTGATCCTGCAAGAGCATCCTGTGTATCCACCAGACATCTATTTGTCAGGGCATTGATCTCATTCTGATAGTTTATCTTATTTATACCATTAATACCGACCAAGCCGACTATATCAGCAATTATGATCAGTACTATAAAACCTACCGTCAATTGGGTTCTAACCTTTATTTTCCGGGCCATTTGTAACTCCTTATATCAACTTTAAAATCAACATAATTAATCGCCTTGAGAGTTACCATAGAAAACCCGGAAGTAACAGTTACCTCCGTTTTTCGTATATACATATCAACAGAACTCTTATTAAATTGAAAAAATTGAAAAAATCTTAAAAAAAAACTGATTTTAAACAGATCGTAAACGACAGTCATGGAACAGGAGCGAATAGCATGGATGAAAATCTGGAGATACTGAAACAATATTTGACTTTTACAGTGGATAAAGAGAATTATGCCCTTGCTGTAGTTCATGTAAGAGAGGTTCTTGAATTCCAGCAGGTCACAAGAGTCCCCCGCATGCCGGGGTTTATGCGGGGAATAATCAACCTGAGGGGGAAAGTTGTTCCTGTCATTGATCTTAAAACAAAATTTGATCTTGGTGAGACAGATACAAGCAGAAATGCCAGTGTAATAGTAACAGAGCTGATGCTGGGAAATGATCAGATCATCATAGGCCTCCTCACAGATGCAGTCAGCGAAGTATTGGAAATCGAAGATAATGAAATAGAACCGCCTCCCTGTATCGGTACAGCAATTGAGACTTCATTTATCAAGGGGATCGGAAAAAAAGATGGACACTTTTTCACTATTCTGAGTATTGAAAAAGTCTTAACTGGAAATGAACTATCTGAGTTGAAGAGTGATGAATCTTTTTCAGATGTCTCACAATAAACAGAAAATCAGCAAACTATGAAAATCAGCAAACTATGAAAATCAGCAAACTATGAAAATCAGCAAACTATGAAAATCAGCAAACTATGAAAATCAGCAAACTATGAAAATCAGTAAACTATGAAAACCAGGAAAAAGATAAAAGAGAGCTATTTAAATTATTTCAGCCCTGTCATCGGGGCAGCTGGAGTATTCTCAATACTTACTCTGATTATTGATTATGAGAATTACAGATCCAGCTATGGATTCATTGTGATTATCAATGCTCTTATTCTGCTCTTCATAATCATTGCATATATTATGAGACCTCATATCTCGAGGAAAATCAGAGAGTTGATTTTAATCATCACCGGTCTTTTAATCTCACTGGATTTTTATATGACCTACCTGGTAATTGAAAATAAAAAAATTGATCCGGGTACATACCTTTCTAATCTTATCATCATGATAATTTCCATTTTTTTAATTATTTCCATCGTTTCAATTATAAGAATAGGTCGGATGAATACCCGATTAGAAAGAACGAATAGAATCACGGGGCTGGGAAATATCAGCTGGATATCCGAACATGTAAACACAAGCATCCAGGAAGGGGTGGACTCCGGGATACTGCTGCTTATAGATATTAAAAATTTTCGAATAATAAATTCGATATTCGGCAGAGAGTACGGCAACACCTTAATTCAGATTGTATCTGACTTTTTATCTACAGTAATAGATGAAAACCATTCACTTGCCCACATAGGAGGCATTGAATTCTGTCTGTGGATCAAAAACGAAGATAAGAACAAAATAGAAACTAAATTGAAGAATATGAAGTTGTATTTTAAAAAAGGAATTTACAAGGACGGCAAAAATGTAAATCTTTTTATTCACAGCGCAGGAGTGATCTATCCCGACCATGGACTTGATTTCAACCAGTTATTCTCACGAGCAAATATGGCTATGGAAAAAACCCAGATCAAAGAATATAACACTCATGTCTTCTATAATCCTGAAATCGAAAAAGAATTAACATCGGAAAATATCTTATCCTATGAGATTCAACAATCCATGGAAAAGGGTGAATTTTATATATGTTATCAGGAAAAGTATGATATGGAGGGAACAAAGGTTTTAGGCCTTGAGGCTCTTGCCCGATGTCATTCATCCATATTAGGTTCTTTATCTCCCGACATTTTCATCCCCATCATTCATAAAATGAACCTGACGATTCCCTTTACTGACATGATAATTGAGTATGTTCTTGCTGATATGAATAAAATTGACAGGCAATATGACAGTAATGTTCAGGTCTCAATAAATATTCCTCCCCTATATTTTCAATCTTCTGTTTTTTTAGATTTTATCAGGAAGATTCTTGACATCACCGGGGTCAATCCCAAACGTTTAATATTTGAGATTACGGAAGATATCTTTATTGACGGCTATGAATCTTTTATTAAAATATTGAATGAACTGCAGATTCTGGGTATAAAGATATCTCTAGATGATTTCGGCACCGGTTATTCTTCATTTTCATATATACAGAATCTACCCATTAATGAACTCAAAATTGATAAATCATTTATTGATCATATCTGTGATGATGAAAAAAGCTTTATTCTTGTAAAGGCAATTTGCGACATTGCCCATGCAAATAATTATATTGTGGTTGCCGAAGGAGTAGAGCATGAAGATCAGCTGCGGCTTTTAAAAAAGACTTCATGTGATCTTATACAGGGATTTATTTATTCTAAACCAGCGAGAATCAAAGGGAATGATAATGATGGACCTCAATAGTAGAAGAAAAAGACGAAAGCTCTTTTATACGGCCAGTATCTTTATTCTTATTATTCAGACACTGTGCTTTTCGGTGATATATATATTAGGAATTAAAGATGAATACAATCAGAGGATTAAACAGGTCAGTGCTGGTATTCTGGAGCAAAAAAGAAGCAGGGCCGAATTTGTTGTTAAAGCTAAAATTGCAGAAATCATACATTTAGAGGCATTATTAAAAACACATTTTGATATCACGGCACAGGCATTAATCGATAGAATGTCTTATCTCATTAAGGCTGATAAGCTTAATGAAGTCCTGGCCGAAGGCCCGCTGTGGCTCCCTTTTGGGAAATTAGATTATCAAATAATAGATCTGGAATCCCGATTGATCCTTGCAAGCTCCCTTTCCAACGATGATAAGAGTATCATTCGGAGTGTCACCATTGCTAAAAAGGCAATTGTTTCAGACAGATATGAAATAAAGGTTTTTCTATTATCTGAAAATTTCTATAATTACTTTTTAAAAGAAGTTCGTTCATTCATTTATGATACGGCTTTACCAGAGGATAATAATCTTTGGCTTGATCAAATTCTCAACTATGAGGGTGGTCAAAGTTGTTCACTTCGACTGGTACACCCAGAGATACCTGATATCGAAGGCTCTACTATATCAATATTGACAAACGGTCATGAAGGAAACTTGCAGAGTCTGGTTGAACTGGAAAATTTAAAACATCATGGTGAAGCCTTTACCGACTATAATATAAAAGATCCAGTATCAGAAGAAATTATCAGGAAGCTCAGTTATGCAAAAGTCTATGAGAAATACAACTGGGTGATCTCTACCGGAATCAATCTTGATGAACTGGATAATTATGTAAAAAGTGAAAAGAATCAATTAAAAGACTTATATAGAATAAAGATTTTTCATTTTTTATTCATCTTATTTATTTCACTCCTCCTGGTTATTGTTCTACTTTATTTTTTTGAGAAGAAAGTATCAGAACGCATTAAGGGAGACAACCTTCAGCTGCGGGAAGAAAAAAAGAAGCTATCGAAAGCCTATGATCAGATGAAAGAGCTGGCATTTGTGGATAGCCTGACTGGTCTTTCCAACCGGAGAGCAATGTTTCAGAGATTAGAGGAAGAAAGCTCTCGATACAAAAGAGATAAACAGGATTTTTGCATCATAATGGCAGATATAGATAAATTTAAAAACATCAATGATGCTTATGGTCATGATGCCGGAGATTACATCTTGCAGGAACTGGCAAAAGTATTGAAAGAAAATATCAGATTGGAAGACCGGGCTGCCCGCTGGGGTGGGGAGGAGTTTCTAATTTTTATCAATTCCGCTAATTGTGCTGAGGGTGTCCTGGTTTCTGAAAAATTACGGAAGGCTGTTGAAGAAAAGAGATTCATCTATGACGGCATAGTGATTAAGGTAACAATGACCTTCGGTGTCTCATCTTCGAGAGATGCAAAAGGCTTTGTAGACCAAATCAATATAGCAGATCAACACTTATACATAGGAAAGCGCTCAACCAGAAATTGTGTTGTTTCATAAAAAATTAATAAATGATTTGACAGAAAGAAATTCTTAGTATTGCTTTAAGCATCAAAGTTATATAATTTTAATATTAATATATGGATATATATCAAAAAAGAATTATAAATGAATATCTGTCGAGAATACTGTCACATCCTCTTTTTTGTAGATCAAGCAGGATGAAAGAGTTATTGTCATATATTATTGCGAATTCAGTTTCAGCTGAGGCTCATGATATAAAGGAATTGACTCTCGCCATAGATGTATTCGGCATGAATCCTACTTTTGATACTTCTGATAATTCAATCATCAGAGTCGCTGTATATAAGCTGAAAAATAAATTAAAGACCTATTATGAAACAGATGGAAAAACAGATGCGGTCAAGATAAAAATCCCCAGGGGAAGATATATTGCCGACTTTGATTTCACCCGAATCAAAGAAGCAGCATCAACTGAAGAATTGGCTCCCGAACAAGTGATACAGGTTCAAAAAATACCCTTTATTCGTTTTCCCTTTATTCAATTACACTTTGATCCCCTGAACAAATCGATTTTTCATGACCAGATCTGTAGTAGGCGAGGAAACGCCTTTAACAGATCCATTCTTAATCATTTAAATTATTATCCTACTATTGAAATATGCAATGACATCAAAAAATGCGATTATGACCTGAAGATCTTTTATATTGAAGAATATGAAGAACTAACCATCTTCCTTACCTTAGAAGATCTGATATCCAGAGTTATTATCTGGAACAGGGAAATTAGATTCAAATCATATACTTATTCATTTATTGAATGGATGGACAAGAATACACAGGAGCTGACACAGCAGATTGGAGGTAGTCTTGGATTTCTATTCAGATACAACGTTGAACGCAGTGACAATGAAAAATCTCTCTATCAACAAATTCTGTCAGGTTTTCTCAGGCCCATATACACTTTGGACCCTGATGATTTAAACAATGCAATCAATAATACGTCTTCCCTTGGGAATTCTGGACTCAAGGATCACGGAATAATGGGGGGATTGTCCCATCTTTATTCTCTGAAATATCTGTTTGATAATCAGTTAAATTCAGATTATCTGCGTCAATCCCGGGATTTGTACAAACAGACCCTTCTGTATGAACCCAAGAATCTGTTTGCACTGTTAAGCATGACAAGGCAGCATTACCTTAGAAACGATACTTCTAAACTGAAGGAAGACACAGAACAGATCCTTAAAGTCTATGGGATTTCCAGCATAGTTTCACCCTATGCGGCTTATTACAATGCAATGGCTTCCGGAGAATGGGATAAGCAGATGTCATTAATAAAACAGATTATAAAGAAGAATCCTTATCATCCAAAATCTTTACATACACTCCTGTTTCTTTATGAGATACGGAGAGGCAACCTTGATGGGGCTTTATGTGAATTCAGAAAGATGCCCTATTCAAGTGGACTTCCCTTCCAGATACTGACCATCGCTCTATTTGCAAAATTAGATAGAATGGAGGATGTGCATAGTATCCTTTGCAGAAATAAAGTTGATAATCCGGATTTTGAACTGAATACAGATCGTTATCTGTCACTCATTAAAGGTGACACACAGTTATTCAAATCTATTGAACAGGGATTAAAGAAGGTTTCAAATTTAGAATCCCGGCATTGATATGAGACAGTCTCTTATATCAATGGCCCGGATCACTGCTGCTGAAAACAAAAACCCGGGGATATTCCCCGTAAATAAATCATAAGATAATCCATCCATCGTTAAGATTATCCATTTTAGAATTCCCCGGATCAACTTAAAATAGTTTGAGTATCGAATTGGAATGGAGAATTCAAAAATGAAAACAGAAGTCCGCGAAGAAAAAACAATCATCCCCACCTACCCTGTAGGCCCCAAAGAAAAAAATCCCCTGTTTCTGGAAAAACGAGTGTACCAGGGCTCCAGCGGTTCTGTGTATCCCTACCCTGTAATTGAATCGGTAGGAAGAGAAAAAAGTGATAAAGAATGGAAGGCTCTGATCCTCGAAAATAAATACCTGAAAATCATGATACTCCCTGAACTCGGGGGCCGCGTTCAAATGGCCTTTGATAAAACAAATGACAGCCATTTTGTATATTACAATCAGGTAATAAAACCTGCACTGGTAGGACTTACAGGTCCCTGGATCTCAGGGGGTATTGAGTTCAACTGGCCTCAGCACCATCGCCCGGGAACCTATGATCCTACGGACCACAGAATATGTGAAAATGAAGATGGCAGCGCCACAGTCTGGATCGGAGAAATAGAGAGGATGAGCCGTACCCGCGTTACCACAGCCTTCACTCTCCAGCCCGGAAAGGCAGTACTTGAAATTGAAGCCAGACTCTACAACGGCTCATCCTCTCCCAAAACATTTTTATGGTGGGCCAATCCGGCAGTGAGTGTAGGAGACGATTACCAGTCTATTTTCCCACCGGATGTTCATGCCGTTATGGATCACGGTAAAAGAGATGTATCCACCTTCCCCATTGCCACAGGCACCTATTACAAAATGGACTATTCCGAAGGTGTTGATATAAGCCGGTACAAAAATATCCCTGTCCCCACAAGTTATATGGCCTATCACTCTGACTACGATTTCATGGGCTGTTATGACCATGCAAAAAAGACCGGAATGCTTCATATTGCCAATCACCATCTGGTCCCCGGAAAGAAACAGTGGACCTGGGGTAACGGCGACTTCGGAAAGGCCTGGGATAGAAACCTGACCGATGAAGACGGTCCCTATATTGAGCTGATGACAGGAGCCTTTACGGACAACCAACCCGACTTCAGCTGGCTGCAGCCGGGAGAAGAGAAAGTCTTCCGACAGAATTTCCTTCCCTATAAGGATCTCCCCACTGTCAGCAATGCTTCAACAGAAGCCGCCCTTTCACTGGAAATCGGTGAAGCAGCAATTACCACAGGAGTCTATGTCACATCAGTGCGCCGGGATCTGAACCTCCAACTGTACTGCAGGGATGAACTGATCTGGTCAGAAAAGATGAATATGAATCCTGAAGTTTCAGAATCAAGAACTGTCAAGAGACCCGAAGGATCTGCTGAGGCAGATTTTATCCTTATCCTGAAATCCGGAAATGAAGAGATTCTGAAGGCATGGAAAGAGTGCGGTGAGGCAGATGATATACCGGAGCCTGCATCAGATCCCGGCATGCCTTCTGAAATACAGTCTGTTGAGGAGCTTTATCTTACAGGACTTCATCTGGAACAGTACAGGCATGCCACCCGAAATCCGGAAGACTACTATCTGGAAGGCCTGAAAAGAGATCCCCGAGAGAGCCGTATTCTTACGGCCATGGGAAAAAGAACCTTGGATAAAGGGGATTTCAAGGGAGCCGAAGAGTATTTCAACAAGGCTTTTTCAAGACTCACCCGGCGTAATCCAAATCCTTATGACGGAGAAGCCCTGTATCATCTTGGCTGGACACTGCGTTATCTGGGAAATGATGAGAAAGCATATGAAAAGTTTTACAAGGCATGCTGGAATGGTGCCTGGCAGGGCGCAGCCTATACAGAACTGGCCAAAATATCATGCAGCAGGGGTAATCTGAATCAGGCTCTCCTTGAAACGGATCGTGCACTTGCTGCAGGGGCTCATAACAGAAAAGCCCTCCATTTGAAATCTATCATCCTCAGACTTTCAGGAAAAATCGAAGCTGCCGCAACAGTCCTGGAAGATCTCCTTAAGATTGATCCCCTTGACAATGGAGCATGGTATGAAAAGTATCTCCTGGCCGCACAGGATGCAGAATCTGAAGAGCAGTTCAAAGATGTGATAAGAGAGAACGAACAGTCATGCCTTGAACTGGCACTGGACTACATGCTTTGTGGAGAATATGCACAGGCAGTGACTATCCTTAAAGCCGCCGGGGCGGAATCAGAGGGCTCATACGCCCTTCTCAGATATTACACGGCCTACTGCATCAAAAGAATCTCCGAATCATCTGGCAATGCAGCTGTTGACAACTCAGAGTATTACAGATGGCTTGAGCTGGCGTCTGAGGCTTCACCCGATTATTGTTTCCCCAACCGCTGTGAGACTGTCATGATCCTTGAAGAACTCAGAAAAGATGCTCCCGGTGATGGATATATACCCTACTACCTTGGAAATTTCTATTACTACAGACGTTCCTATAAGAAGGCGATAACACTTTGGAAAGAGGGGGCTGACAAAAAACCTGAGTTCCCGACGGTCAAAAGGAATCTGGCCCTGGCCGCCTACAATAAAGATGGGAACCCTGCCCATGCCGGAAAGTTGCTGGAAGATGCATTTCTGCTGAATATCACTGATGCCCGGATCATGTTTGAGCTGGATCAGTACTATAAGAAAGAGGGCCGCTCCATAGACTTCCGCCTTGAGTTCCTTGATCAGTATCCTGACAATGTTGAAAAACGGGATGATCTCACCATAGAGAAGATTACTCTCCTAAATCTGACTGGACAGTTTGATGAGGCTTTGAACCTATTGACCAGTCGCCAGTTTCAGCCATGGGAAGGGGGTGAAGGTAAAGTCTCGGCTCAGTATGTCAGAGCACTGATTTTAAAAGCCCTGTATAAAATGAACGATTCAAAACACAAGGAAGCAGAAGAGCTGCTGCATCAGGCAGGAATCTATCCCGACAACCTGGGAGAGGGAAAACTCGATACGGTAACAGAGAACGAACTGGACTATTTCCGGGGAGAAGCCCTCAGGGCACAGGAAAAAAATAAAGAGGCGGAAGAGTATTACAAATCCGCCACCCGGGGGGAACAGATTCCTGGTTCAGCGATGTATTACAACGACCAATCAGCAGAACTGATCTACTATCAGGGACTTTCATGGATAAGACTGGGTGAGGATGAAAAAGGGAAGGAAAGATTCAAAACATTGATAGACTGGGCAGAGACCCATAAGGATGATGAGCCTGTCATTGATTATTTTGCTGTTTCACTGCCGGATCTCCTGATCTTTGAAGAAGACCTGACACTCCGTAATAAAACCTACTGTTCCTACCTGAAGGCATTAGGACTCTACGGCCTGGGACTGAAAAAGGAAGCTCTGGATGAGTTGACTGAGGTTCTGGGAGTCAATCCTGTTTATCCGGGAGCTTCCTTCTTTAAAGAGCTGTGGGAGTCGAAAACTAATCTGTGTCTATCCCTATAGTGCTTTATTGAGTTTTCTAAGCTCATCCATCATGGCTTCCTGATTTTCCCATGGAACTTCAGGCTCAAGGACATGGGTGGGACCTACAACGATCCCGCCCTTTTCACCGCAGATATCAACAAGATTCCTGACGGCAGCCCGGACATCCTCCTCACTGCCGAAGGGGAAGGTTGTCTGTGTTCCGATTCCGCCCCAGAAAGAGATCTGATCACCGTATTGATCATGAATCTTTTTAAAATCCATACACTCAGGCTGTATGGGGTTGAGAATATCCACACCTATTTCAATCAGATCAGGAATAAAGGGCTCAATAAAGCCGCATGAATGATAGAACACAAGAATATCCGGTTTTATAGCCTTAGTGGCAGCAATGACCTCCGCCAGTCTTGGCTTGAGCCATTTCCGCCAAAGTTCAGGACTCATCATTACCGTACTCTGCATACCCACATCATCCCCGAAGGCAACAATATCATAACCGGCACGTGCAAAGCTTGTTGATGCCTCTATGGAGTGGGCAGTGACCCTGTCCAACAGACAGACTGCCCGCTCATCATCCATCATCATGTCCATCATCAGATCATTCATTCCGCGGATAAGCCAGGCTCTCTCCCAGATAGTCTGCTCCATCCAGCCGAAAGCGGCAAAGCCGTCCCGGCGGCAATCAGCGGTAAAATCACACCACTTCTCTTCAGATCCCTCTTTAAGAGATGGGAGCTTATATTCCTGAATCTGTTGGAGGCTTGTATTCTCACCTTCAAGAGGACTGTGAAAATGAACCATATGAAAGGCCTCTTCCGACCCCGGTGACATGCCGATTCCAAAATCATCAACCTTAAACCCTTCGGGTATATCCATAAAATCAAAGAGCTGCATCCCATCACCTTCATACCCTGGAATGTATTCCCGCTGGGTGACTCTGTGTGAAAGATCATAATACTCTGGAATACTCTTATCCGTAATTCTCTGATGGAATTCTTCTTCCTTAGGAGGAGTGAACTCCATATCACAGGGAATCTCTTCAAATCCCCGACGTCTCAATGTTCTGAGCATATTTTCTCTTTTATTCATGCTGATCTCCTGAATATCAATATTTATGAAACCTATTTGATTAACTTTAAACCCGTTTTATGGTAATTAAAATCGAATTAATGCTATAAAATGTAGACAATTTGATTATAAAAGGCAGATATGGAAAAAACACAATCAGCCGGACGCATGGCCGGACTGGACATACTGGCGGCGGGAAGAAGAACACAGAATGTCAAAAGCAGACTTAAACACTGGAGAACTCTCAATGCGTTTGCACTGGTTTATATCTGTGAAGGGAGCGGCAGCTTTGAATCGAACGAAACTGCTGAAGTAAATGTCAAAGCAGGTGACTGTTTCTTTCTGTTCCCGGGTGTCAGCCACTTCTACGGCCCCCCCGGACAGACAATATGGAAGGAGATATGGGTTCTTTTCAGGGGAAATCTTGCGGAATATATGCTGAAGGAAAATACATTGAACCCTTCTTTTCCTGTTACAAGCCTTCATGCCACCAGACGTAGTGAATTTCAAAGAAACCTGGAAAGTCTGGTCGAACTGTACAGAAACAAAGCAAATGAGTTCCGACTCCGAAGTACCGCCCTCCTCTACAATTGTCTACTGCAGTCGACCCTGCCCCTGGACAGTCCCCCCCCCATATCAGGAGATTCTATTCTCCTTGATGAAATGAAATTGATACTCCGCCGACATATGGGAAGCAGCAGAAAGATTCCAGGCTATTTTCATAATTCCAGGTATTCCTATAATACCCTGCGTATGGAATTTCAGAGATTGACAGGAGAATCTCCAGGTCAGTATCTGAGGGAACTTAGAATGCAGCATGCCGAAGAACAGCTGCTGTGGAGTGGTCTGAGTATTACAGATATTTGTATGGGACTGGGTTTTACGGATTCCCGCTATTTTTCAAGAGCCTTTAAAAAACATGCGGGGAGTTCTCCCAGGGAATTCAGACAACGTTATCATCTGATAAGATAAGATTAATATGTCACATTAAAATCAATAAGACTTTCATCAAAGGGAGCTGGTATTTCCACTGTACTCTCCACCCTGGCCGATGGCGGCCCTTTCTTAAGCCAGCTGCGAAAATCATCAAGCCCCTCGGAAGAACCCTGTATATGGACAAGAACAGAACCATCCGGCTCATTCCTTACCCAGCCGCAGAGTCCACGGCGACGCCCCTGTCGGCAGGTGTAGTAGCGAAACCCCACACCCTGAACACGGCCTTTGACTTTTATACGGATCACTTCATCCATGAAATTATAACTTTATTTCTCCAGAACGCCGGCAAGAGCCGCTTCCAGATCAGAATAATCGTAGGGTTTGTAGAATACTTTGAAGGGAATAGGGAATTCGGGTCTCAGGAAACCGCTGGTGATAAAAATATCCTTATCACTACAGTAATGATCAAGAAACTTCACCCAGTAGTCACCACCCAGAATATCCATGCGGTAGTCGGTTACAATAATCTGAATATCAGGATTGTCCAGCAGCTGTTTAATCGCCCCAACACCGTCGGAGGCGACACAAACCTTATAACCTTTTCTCAGAAGATAATCTCGTAAAGTAAGTCTGATGGCGTCTTCATCTTCAACAACGAGAACAGCCTTGTTATCTGCCATGTATGTCTCCTAGTTCTGCCAGCTCAAGGCCTGAGGGCCTGAGAGTACACGAGTTTACAGATCATATTATAGACAGAATTACACTTTGTTGTCACGATCTAGTTTATTTTTAATGGAAGAATAGGAAAAGCCGCGGCGCTGAAGTCTCTTAATCAGCTTTTCAACACTTATGACACTGCGGGATGTAAGCTTTTCAATCAGACGTTCAAGACCTGCGTCCACATCCTCGTCACTCACATTTTCAGTAATACAGCTCCTGGCCGTATCGGCAGGAACACCCCGTTTCTGAAGCCCCGCAAGTAGAGAATCCCGCCCCTCGGGGTGTATTCTCATCCTATCCCTGAGCCAGAGGGATGCAAAACGTGTATCATCCAGAAATCCCAAATCAGCGAGATCGGCCACGATTCGTTTCGCAACAGCAGGAGAGTAATCCCGCTGCATCAGCTTCTGCGCCATACGCCCTGAAGAATCCTCTCTCAGAGCCAGACGGGAGGCGGCCCACTCCTTTCCCCTCACATAAGAATCTTGTACCCTGAGGAGAGCTATATCCTCTTCAGTGAGGATATAGCCGGGAACCCAGCTTTCGTTCAGAGCTAAGGGCATAAAAAAAGAGGAGCCGTCTGATAAAGAGACCGTAACAGTCTCTTTTCCAGAGCCCCTCTTCTGCAGAGATGCAATAAAAATATTAACGCTTTGAGAACTGGAACTTTCTACGAGCTCCTCTCTGTCCATATTTCTTTCTCTCTACCATTCTGGAGTCTCTTGTGAGGAATCCATTAGACTTCAATGTAGGTCTGTTGGTTTCATCAAGATCAAGAAGTGCTCTGGAGATACCATGACGACAGGCTCCTGCCTGACCGGTGATACCACCACCTCTTACTGTAATCAGAATGTCATACTTTTCAGCTGCATCAATGACAACAAGGGGTTCCTTGATCATTGTTACCTGCTGCTCAATGGGGAAAAAATCAGAAATTGATTTTCCATTGACTACTATTTCACCTTTTCCCTGTCTTAAATAGACGCGGGCGGTTGCTGTTTTTCTTCTTCCGGTACCGTGTGCAAGATTTTTAATCACTGTTCCTCTCCCTACATCTCAATCTTTACAGGCTGCTGTGCCGCATGGGGATGAACCGCACCGGCATACACTTTGACATTGGAAAGAAGCTTGTTTCCAAGGGTTCCTTTCGGAAGCATCCCCTTGATAGCCTTTTCCATGGGAGCGGTGGGCTTTCTGGAAACCAATTTTTCATAGTTTTCAGTTTTCAGTCCACCAAGGTATCCTGAGTGACGATAATACATCTTGTCCGCTTTCTTATTACCAGAAAGAGTTGCTTCAGTAGCATTGACAACGATCACGTAATCTCCCACTTCCTGGTGGGGAGTATAGAACGGCTTGTTCTTTCCTCTCAAAATGTCCGCTGCCTTCACAGCGACACGACCAAGAGGCTGTCCGGCTGCATCAATGATGAACCATTTTCGCTCTAATTCGAGCGGCTTTACAAATATTGTTTTCATTCTTTTCTTCTGCCTTATTAAAGGGTCTTTTATATAGTCGTAACGGGTTCGCAATTTTCACATAATGGCATAATCTTGTCAATACGGAATTTGATATAATAAAAGAGTTTAGAGAATTTTTATTTAAGGGGATTATGGACGGGGAGAAGCTGATTTACGGCTGCTTCAGTTCTCCCTTATAGAATTTCATAAATATATCCTGAGATGAAAATGCAAAATCAGAAGCGTCGGTTTCTGTAGATATAGAAGCCCAGTCCGAGGGCATAGAAAAGATATGGGAGCAGCTGAAGAACACCCAGCCAGAGGGGAATTTTACCCGTAGGGTCGGCTGTAAATGGGAGGATTCCCAGAGTGGAGAGAATTTCAATAATCAGGACAACAAAAGAGACCAGCACTCCCGTAATAATAAAGAGCCAGGACTCTTCTCTTGTGCGGGACCAGACCCAGATAGCAAGAAATGATGCAATAAAACTTACAGCTGCACGTCCTATGAGCAAAGATGCGGGGCTCATTGAGCAGTTCCTCCCGAAAAGATCTTCTTAAGGAGACCCAGGTCTCCGCTGCTCAGTTCCTGTGGAATTATACAGGGTATTTCTCTGGAAGGCGCCAGCAGGAGTCCTTCCTTCAAAGCAGACTGAAACATTATATCATAATCTTCCGCACTGCCCTGCCAAAAACAATAGGAACCTGTCTGTTTCCAGCCCTCAGTCATTGAAAATAGTGCAGGAGATCCGGCGGACTGTCCTTCCAGATGATTATTCAATGACCATATACAGCGGTTCAGAGCTGCAGCTATAAGGGGAGACGGCAGATCTCCTGGAGGAAGCTCCTTTTCAGATGAAACAATGATTCTTCCGGCATCCAGACCTGGAAGTGGAATCAATAATTCTACTGTTGACGCTTTTAAAGGCCAGGGAAGTCCCGGTCTCCAGAGCACAAAGGAAGCCCCCTCATTCTCAAGGACATCCACAGGCTTCCCTAGTTTTTCTGCTTCTGCTGATCCACATCTATAATAGGCGGTGTTATCAGAGTCGGCACCCAGAGTCTTACAGAGAATTTTTACTGCTTTAATCATCTTTACTTCTTCCGGTGAGGGAAAGGGAGCATAGACTCCCCGGCTGAGTGTATTTTTAAACTGAAGAGAAACGCCATCGGGTCTGTGCCCCAGCCAGGCTCTTCCGCCGTCCTGAAACAGGTCCAGGATACGTCTGCCTGATGCATCGTAGAGATGATAGCCCCGGGCCCTGCGGATTACCGGGAGGAGTCTCAGATTTGTCTGTTCCGCTATTGTCATGACTATGCCTCTTTATACTGCAGTTTCTCTAGCTCAGGGCCTAACGGCCGATTTTTTCCAATTGATAACCCGAAAACTCAGGTAAGAATGTCATTGAATGTCCGGTTTCAAAGGCTACCTGAATAACCAGATGTCCTCCGTTTTCCATATTCCTGATGACCTCGCCTACTCCGTAGTCTTCGTGGTAGATTCTTGTCCCGGGAGGATAGTCGGATTCGGGAACTCCGGCGGCTGAGGGGGGGTCACCTATGGTCTCAATATGATCTTCGGGAAGTTCTTTCAGGAAACGACTGGGAGAGGCCTGTTCTGTCCGGCCGTAGAGCATGCGTCTCCTGCAGGATGTCAGATAGAGCTCTTTCCGGGCACGGGTGATGCTCACATAGAAGAGACGCCTCTCTTCCTCAATTTCCTCTTCATCATCAGATTCTGCACCCCGTGGAAAAAGACCGTCTTCCAGTCCGGTAATAAAGACCCGGTCAAATTCAAGCCCTTTGGTATTGTGCATTGTAATCAGGGTGACCCTGTTGATATCGTGTTCTTCCTCTTCGAGAGAAGCCTGATCCAGTTCAATCAGTTCAAGGAATTCAGCCAGTCCTTCGGGATTGGAGGGATAGTCACTGGCAGCGGAGACAAGCTCTTCAAGGTTTTTAACCCTCTGGGTACTCTCCACCTTATCCTGTTCTCTGTAATGATCAAAGAGTCCTGATTCGGAGATCAGCTCTTTAAGAAACTGCCCCAGATTCTCCTGGGAAGGCATGAGATCCTTCATCTTCTCAAAAAGCTCAATCAAAGATACAACACCTTTGGCGGCCTTTCCCCTGATTCTAGTTCTGGCAGAAGTCAAGGCCTCTTCCAGATTAACAGATAAAAGGGCTGTTCCGTCTCCCTTGAGAATTTTATTCAAAGAGACTGCGCCGATGCCGCGGCTTGGTTTATTGATAAGTCTGCGGAAAGCTATCTCATCCGCCGGATTGCTCAGGAATCCCAGATAGGCCAGTGAGTCTTTGACCTCTTCACGGCTGTAGAAACTTGTGGTTCCCACCAGACGGTAGCTGATATGATGCTTTCTGAATACAGACTCGAATATACGTGATTGTGCATTTGTCCTGTAAAGGATTGCTGAATTTGACAAGTTGCCGTCGGCCAGCTGCCGGGCACAGAACTCGGCTTCTTCATTCTGATCTGCCAGATAGGAGAGCTGAGGTTTAATCCCCTCTTCCTGCCGTGTCCAGAGATTCTTACCAAGGCGTCCTTCGTTATGAGCCACCACATGGGAAGCCACTGCGAGTATATGCCCGGTGGATCGGTAATTCTCTTCGAGTTTGATAACCTTGGTTCCTGGAAAATGATTCTGAAATCCTAGAATATTCTCTACCTCTGCACCTCTGAAACGGTAGATTGACTGATCGTCATCACCGACAACACAGAGCCAGGTACCCGGAGCGACAAGCTCCTGTAACAGTTGAAACTGAGCTTTATTGGAGTCCTGATACTCGTCTACCAGAACTACCTGAAAACGCTGCTGCAGCCTGGTCTTCACCTCGGGATTTTCAGCAAGAAGCTTTCTGGAAAGGTAGATAAGGTCTCCAAAGTCGGCATTACCGATCTGTCTGAGACGCTCTTCATACTCTTTATAATGCCGGGGAAAATCATGATCTGCCGAAATATGTGACAGATTATCCTCAGGACTGAGACACTCATCCTTGGCCCTGGAAATATTTCGGGCAATAAGGCGCAGCTCATTCCGGGGGAGGTGTTCAAAAAGGGTCTTTAAAAGACCTATTGTATCGTCATCATCATAAATACTGAAACTGCTCTTCAGTCCGAGAGGAGCACCGTTGCGTCGCAGCAGCCAGGCTCCGAAGGAGTGAAAGGTTCGGATCATGGCACCTTCGGCGGAAGGAACGAGACTCTCTACCCTCTCCCTCATTTCGGCGGCAGCCTTGTTTGTAAAGGTGACCGCCAGAATAGACCAGGGATTGAATCCCAGTTTCTCAACAAGGTAGGCAATTCTTGTGGTGATAACCCGGGTTTTCCCCGAGCCCGCACCTGCCAGAATCAGCAGGGGTTCTTTTTCATGAAGAACGGCCTCTTTCTGCTCGTTATTGAGAGCCGAAAGCCACTGGGGTTCTTTCACTGGGGGTTAACCAGAACGGCTTCAAGATCTACACCGTTTCTTTTGATTATTCGTGCCCTGACAATATCTCCAGCCTCCAGACCTTCAGCTCTGAGAACAACCAGACCATCCACCTCGGGAGCCTGGAAGTAGGAACGGCTCAGATAAAGGACTTCACCCTCCACCTTCTCCTCAATAATGAGAGTGAGCTCTTTGCCCACAAAACGCTCCATCTGTTCTTCTGTGATCTGCTGCTGCAGGTCTTCCAGTTCAGATCTCTGTTTACCAGACTTTTTAGCCGCCAGTTTTGTTCCCAGGCGGCCTCTGTAATTATAGGCCTCGGTTCCTTCCTCTCTCGAGTAGGTAAAGAATCCGACCCAGTCCAGATGAGCTTCAATAAGAAACCCTCTGAGTTCAGCAAAAGACTTTTTCGTCTCACCAGGAAACCCGCACATTATGGATGAGCGGATAACACCATGGGGAAAATCAGTTCTAAGAGTCTCAATCAGCTTTAGATAGGTCTCCCTGTCACCTTTCCTTCCCATTCTTGAAAGAATGGACTTATCAGCATGCTGAAAAGGGATATCAAAATAGGGGAGAAAGCGGGAATCATCCTTTAGCAGCTGGAGAATCTCCATGGGAAAATGATCAGGATGAATATAGAGCAGACGAAGCCAGAAATCACCTTTCATAGTGGAGATCTGCTTTAAAAGCTCAATGAGTACACGTTTTCCCTTATCCAGTCCGTAATTAGCCAGATCCTGAGCCACCATATTGATCTCAAAGACACCTTTATTCAGAAGAGTTTTAATCTCTTCCAGAATATCGTCCATGCTTCGGCTCTGCAGATCTCCCTTGATCAGAGGAATAGCACAGAAATTACATCTGTTATTACAACCTTCTGAGATTTTAACAAAGGCCGAGCCCTTGAAGTTAAAAAAATCCTTACGCTCGGGAACCGTCAGGTCCGCCTTGGGCATATATACGGGTTTTTCACCACCCAGAATTCCCGGAATCATATCTGCAATTTTTACAGGAGCCTTATTTCCGAATACACCGTCCAGCTCAGGGATCATATGAAGGAGTTCCTCATTATATCTCTCAGCAAAACAGCCGGCCGCCAGAACCTTGCGGTCGGGGTATGCCTTTCTGTAATCAAAAATAGTCTGTATGGATTCTTCTTTGGCGGACTGTATGAATCCGCATGTATTGACGATCAACAACTCAGCCCTGTCCGGACTGTCACAATACTCCCATCCAGCCTGTTTAAGGGCCGCTATGATGGTTTCTGCATCAACCTGATTTTTAGAACAACCTAGATTCTCTACATAAAAGGTTTTATTGGACAGGGAAGAGGACGAGGTTGTATTTTCCTTCATCATTCTTCACCCACTGTATAAATTTTACTGCTACTTCACCGGCTTTACCGGGAACCACATTAACACCTGAAATTTTTATAATAACCGCGGCTCCAGAAGATAGACCTAATAAAAGGGATTCGGAAACATCCAGACGGATTCGGTCTCCATCACGGTAGAATTTTTCAACAACTTCACCATTATCAGCCTGATAACGGAACAGACAATAACCGCTGAAAAGGGCATTGAGGGTAAAATCCTCGGGAACGATTCTGTTTTCAAGAAGGATTTTATCTCTGCCTTCTCGAGTCGGAAGCGCCGCAGGAGCTTCAGTCTGACTCTCCACTGCTTCTCTGACAACAGTCACATCGGTTCGCTGAACTGTCAGCAGGGCACCGCCCTCACCGATAGAACTCAGTCTGAAACCGATAACGGGAATACCTTCTCCACCGGGGAGAATCTTCTCGTCTCCTGCCGACAGAACCAGTTCACTTCCACCGCCGACCGGACGAATGGACAGTTTATTCCCCTTCAGAGCAACAGACATATGGAGCTCACCGCTTTCATAAGAGATAAGAATCTCATCATCAGTCAGCAGGTTCCACTGAGCTTCACTCTTATCCAGACGGTACTGAACAGCATCACGGGCAGGAACAGGTTCCTCTGCTACAGGTCTGTCTTTAATAAAAGACTTGTAGCCGAACCAGCCTCCGCCAATCACAAGAATTGCCAGAAAGATGATAATCACCACCATTCTGACAGGAACATTGTGATGATTTGTCTGCCCTACCAGCTCTTCAAGAGGGGCAGGTTCTTCACTGATCTTATAGTTTCTATAAAGGGCAACGGATTTCTCCGTATCAAGGCCCAGATATTCTGAATAATTTCTTAAAAAACCGAGGAGGTAAGTCTCCGCAGGGAAAATATCAAAATCTTCCTCTTCCAGAGCAGTCAGATACTCTCTCGAGATATTGCTGTCCTGTGAGATCTGTTTTATAGATGCCCCTTTGGTTTCGCGGGCTTCTCTTAGTGTTTCACCGATGGATTTCATATGGCCTCAGTTTTCCGGTTCAAAAAGAAAGTTCTCAATAGAATTCCCTTCAGGCGGACTTTTGTAATCAAAACGGGCATCAGGGATGTCCTTGTTAGTCTGTAGATTTGTAAAGTCAAAAATAATACTTTCCATTGAAGTTGTTACACCTTCAATCCGCCTGATCAGATTATTCTGGCCTATGGCTATATAAAGTTCTCTGAATCCCTCACTGGAAGAACGCCAGTGTAGTTTCAGTTTGACGACCATCTCTTCAGAACCTTCGTCCAGAGGAACAGGATCAGGATCGGTAACATAACCGATACTGTAGTTCCGTTTCATCAATTCAAGTCCCTGGGAATTTGCCATTCCAGCCAATGTGGAATCAGAGCGGTTCTTAAGGGGTTGAACAAAGGAGACCCTGTACTCAGGAATATAGAGTTCAAGGTTCTCATCATTCACATTAAGAACCTGCCCTTCGGGGACAGAAAAATCAAGCCTCATTTTATTGGGATTCTTATAGGAAATATGGGCAACCTGCTCCATATCTCCACGGGTGATAACAAGATCACCCTCATAATCACGGATACTTCCGTAATAGTCAGATATTCTATCAAAATATTTTTCAGCCGTTTCCTGGGCTGCTATGAAACCTGCTCCTATTATAAGCAGAAAAAGCCCGATAATTATTCTTCTCATACACTGTAATATACCCCGATGAGACGGGGAGCTGTCAAGGTAAGAGGCATTTCTCACAGAGAACTGTACTGCTCTTCCCATATCTGCGATGAAACCTTAAGATATCAGCCATAAAAGACCTAAAAACCGGAGGATTACTGTGGAAAATATACAGATACTTGATTTAGGCGGTTCAATAGTTGCCCCCGAGGTGATCAAAACCGATTTTCTGAAAAAAATGAGAGACTTCCTGAAGGGATGGCTTAATGAAGATAAGAGTAGAAAGCTGATCCTTATAATCGGAGGAGGTGCTCCTGCCAGAAAATATCAGACAGCTTATAAAGAGACAGATTCCTCTGCTTCCGAATCCGAACTGGACTGGATAGGTATCATGGCCACAAGACTGAATGCACAGCTGATGAAAGCCCTTATGGGATCCGATTGCCAGGACCCTGTTGTCACTGATCCTACAAAGGTAAAAAGCATGACAGGAAGAGTTCTGGTAGCAGCCGGATGGAAACCCGGATTCTCCACTGATTACGATGCAGTACTTCTTGCAGAGAACTTCAAGGCTTCAACAATACTGAATCTTTCAAACATAAAAAAAGTGTATTCCGCTGATCCCAACCTTGATCCCGCAGCCCTTCCTCTGGACAGTCTGAGCTGGGAAGAATATCAGAAGATGTGCGGCCATACCTGGACACCCGGAAAGAATACTCCCTTTGACCCCGTGGCGACTAAAAAGGCCAGAGAAATGAAACTCAAGGTAATTGCCGCCGACGGCAGAGACCTGGAGAATCTGAAAAACATATTCTACGGCAAAGATTTTACCGGAACAATCATAGGTCCGGAATAAGAATCAGAGAGACTGAGTCCACTCTGATTCATCTCATATCACTCTCCCAGAAATCCGTCTTTCCAATGCCAGAGCGCCCTGGAAAGATCGGATGAAAAGGGGTTAGTCCTATTGAAATCCGGAAGCCAATCGCTGCCGGTAATCCACTCCTGAATAAATCCATCCTCAAGATCATAACGGTGCAGCATATCAATAACACGGTCATACTCGGTTTCAGAAAGATAGCGTGAGGGGCTGGGGTCAGGATAATCGGGACTGACAACCGGGGTATACTGGCTCATAATCGAGAGCAGAGCACGGCCCTTGAGATTTTTACTGAACCACCGAAGAACCTCTTCTGTAGAATCCAGCTCTCCCGGCAGTACAAGATGCCGTACAAGCACCCCCCGCTTCATGACTCCCTTCTCATCAAAGGAGAGGGGGCGCTGTTTCACCATCTCCCGTATTGCAGGCTCTACAATGGAAGGATATTTCTTAAAATTATAATACTCAGCTGCGGTATCACTGCTGAGGGTCTTCAGATCGGGAAGAAAAATATCTACATGAGGAAAGACTGCCCCCAGGGCTTCTGCACTTTCCTGCCCCGATGAATTCCAGACTATGGGAAAGCCCTCTTTCCGCAGAACAGGAAGAACCCTACTCAGTGAAGGGATGAAATGAGAAGGTGTAACCAGATTCAGGTTCTCAGCCCCCTCCCCCTTCAATCTGCGTGCAATGACAAGGAATTCCTCATCATCTATCTCCCGGCCCATTCCCTGTCTGCTTATCTGATAGTTCTGACAAAAGGGACAGCCCAGAGTACAGCCGCTGAAAAAGACCGTACCGCTTCCACCCTTCCCCACAATGGGCGGTTCCTCACCGAAATGGAGCCCGGCCCAGGCCAGTTTTATTTTGTCACTGCTTCCACAATAAGCTATTTCTTCAGTCCTGTTGACTCCGCATTCACGTCCGCATAAACGGCAATTCTCATATTCCATATGATCCATAGCCTTATTTCATATAAGAACAGGCTTATGGTCAACAGCAGAAAGTACTGATAAAAATCTGTTTTTTTTTCAAAAGCGGAGTAACAGTTTCTCTTTACGCCTTTGTTATATGAATGATAGACTATTAATGCATTTCACATATTTACAGTTTTTATGAAAACCAGGAAGGGAATATCCCTTTTATCGACGCGGACAGAGTACGGAATGCCCCTATACCGACTCTGTCCGATTTTTATCAGGAACAAGATAAATCAGAAATGGATAATTCAATAAAGTTACTGAACATCAACGATAAAGAGTGCATGGGAGCCGGTGGAAAAGCCGCAGGACTTCATCGACTGATACAGGCCTCCCTGAATGTCCCCCCAGCTTATGTACTCACTGCTGATCCCGGCATCACAGAAGCATCCCTTATCAGAGAGGCGTGGAACGCACTGAACAGCAAAACTGTGGCGGCCCGTTCATCAGCCAGCGATGAAGATGGAAGGAACTGGTCCGCCGCCGGGCAGTATGAATCAATACTGGACATAGACTCGGTGGAGATGCTGATTGAGGCGGTTGAAACCTGTAGGGCATCACTGAATAACAGCCGTGCATCACATTACAGAGAATCACATGGAGCGAACGGGGAAGGTCCCCGTATGAATGTGGTTATACAGAAGATGATCGCCCCCCGTTTCGCAGGAGTAATCTTTACAGATGCCCCCCTGAATTCCGGAAAAGATGAGATGATACTGGAATCAGTACAGGGCGGGGGTGAAGAACTGGTCAGCGGCCGAAGGGCTGCCGTCCGGATACAGCTGAACAAAAAAGGTGATATCCTCAGTATTGATAATCCAGAGACACAGGAGTATCCCTGTGTAGAAATGATCCGTCAGATTGCGGGGGAAGCCCTTCTATTTGCAGAAAAAGAGAACTGCCCCCAGGATATGGAGTGGTGCATCGACAAAGAGGGGATATTCTACTGGCTCCAGTCCAGACCCATAACAACTGAAGATCTACCCTCCCTGAAGGAATTCGATTACACAGTGCGCTCCAGGGATGAGATCTTCACCCGCTGTAATATCGGAGAGATGATTCCCGGCGCCGTGACACCCCTCACCAGGGACTGTTTTGCACCAGGCATAGAGCACGCCATGCGGGTCCTCTATAAATCCAGCGGAGGGATTCATAAGGGTAATAAGGACAGACCCTTTGTGGTATCCTTTTCCAATCATCTTATTTTCAATTTCACCTCAATCTACGGTATGGCAGGGCGTATTGCGGGAGCCAGTAAAGAAAACATTGAGATGAATATTCTGGGAAAAACCATTGATGACCCCCTCCCCCATCCGGTGGCTCCTATGCCTCAGCAGGTCTTCAATGCCCTTAAATATTTCTCAACCATGGGAAAGCATAAAAAGTATCTGAAGCAGCTGAGTAAACTTCAGGATTCAGTGCTTTTCAGCAAAGATAGTAATCCTCAAAGAGCAATAGAGGAATGGATTTCAAAACTGCCTCTCATGAATAAGGGATATGCCCTTCACATGCTGATCAGTGCACATTCCGGCTTTGCCAACTCACTGCTCACAAATATTCTGAAAAAGAGTAATCCCGAACTGGAAGTGAATGACTCCCTTCTCTCCCATCTGTTAAGCCGGGTGGAAGGTGTTGAGAGTGCTCAGGCTGTAGCCGATCTGGAGACCATCTGTGAAGAACTTTATAAATCAGGCGGAAGCAGAGATTTTTCCAGCTCCTGGGATGATGAGGCCGCCCGGAAATGGTTTGAGTCTTCCGAAGAAAAAGCGGCTGAACTGTACAGGGCCTTTATACTGCGCCATGGTCACCGCTGCATCCGGGAGGCGGAGTTCCGTTCACGGGGCTGGGAGGAGGAACCCGGGCAGATTATCTCCAATCTCCGGGAGATGGTGAAAATAAGAGAAGCTGGGGCGGAGAAGCAGAAACTGCCCCCCTTTCCTCTGGAGAATTTCCTTTCAGGCTTTCCAGAAGGATCTGCCAGAAAATCTGCAGCCTGGGCTCTGAAAAAAAGCCGCATGGCAGTCAGGGAACGGGAGATGTCCAAGTCACACAGTATCCGTATCCAGTATTTCTTTAAAAGGGAGATACGCAGAATTGCCGCTCTCATGTCCGAAGCAGGAATTATCCCTGATGAAGACCTGATCTATTTTTTCACACAGAACGAGTTGAAAATCCTCTTTACGAAAAATCCTCAGGTTCTGATCAAAAAAGCCGAAATAAGACGCCGGCTTTTGAAGGAACAGGCATTGTATGAACTCCCCGAGATATGGAGAGGAGAAGTTCTCCAGGCAACAGTGAAAGAAGATCTGGATACTTCAAAACTGCTTACAGGAACACCCGTGAGTGTGGGAAGAATAAGAGGCAGGGTACGCATTGTAAAAACCGCTACCGATGCAAGCCGACTGAAACAGGGAGAGATTATGGTTGCCCCGCTGACAGATATCGGATGGACCCCCTTCTACAGTATTGCAGCTGGTATGATAACCGAGATAGGCAGTGCCCTGTCCCACGGGTCAGTCATCGCCAGGGAGTATGGACTCCCTCTTGTTACCAATATAAATTCTGCTACACAGCTCTTTAAAGATGGAACAGAGATTGAAATTGACGGGAGAGAAGGTACTGTCAGAATACTGGATGCCCTCTGAATCATCATGTGGTCTGCCGTTCAACCAGAACAGGAGTGATGGTCATCTCTTCAGGATATTCAGGAGGAGGGTTCATCCTGCTTCGGTTCACAAGATAATCCGCAATAGCCCTGGCCTTTGCCGGAATGAACTGCTTCATGGTGGTCAGATTCAGTGAAGCGGCCATTCTGATATCATCAAAACCCATGAGTGCCAGATCATCGGGGATGGCGATTTTATTCTTATGACAGTATTCAATCCCCCCGATGGCCATTGTATCTGAGGTGTAGAACAGAGCCTCACAGTCATGATCCTTCAGGATCCGTCGAGTGGCACCCGCGCCGCCGGCTATGGTCAGACTGCTCTCTTCCTCGGGAATGTCCTGTCTGGGGATTCCAAGCTCATCCAGTTTCCTGTAAAAGCCTGTAAGACGATCATCCTGAAAACTCACAGTCTCCCCGCTCCAACGGACAACCCCTATCTTCCTATATCCCTTGTTCCACAGATGCCCTGCGGCATCATAGCCGCCAAGATAGTTATTATTCATCACAGAAAATGTATGTGAACATCGGGAATGAACCGCCCCGAAAGGGAGCCCCCTCTCCTTGAGATAGCTTTGTGCCCGTTCATCAATATCCATAGTAATAATGACAGCCATATCTGCCAGAGTGACCCAGCTGTTATCATGACTGAGAAATGCGGACAGATCAGCCTCGTCCTGTGTATGAACCAGAAGAGGATAAATATTATAGGGATGAAGTTCTTTTTCCAGGGCAATGATAAAATCCGTAGTGAAATCACTATTCAGAACAGGGACTACAATAGCCAGAATTCTTGGTTTATCTTTCTTCAAACTGGGAAATCCGGGCTGATAATCCAGTTCACGCATTACACGGTATACCCTCTCACGGGTGGCAGCATTTACATGTTCAGGATCATTGAGCACCCTGCTGACTGTGGTAATACTGACTTCCGACAGTCTTGCTATATCCTTCAGATTTATCTTTCCCATGCCTCAGCTTAGTGCTCCACCCTGAAAGCTGTCAACATCTATGAAAATATTTTCACTATATTTTTCATATCTTTTCATAAAGAATTTCCTTTTTGAAGTAGATCAGATTGAACTAAGCCTTTTTCGGACTTAATATGCATTTATATTAATGATCCATGATCATGAATTTATAAAATAAGGAAGATAAACGAATGAACAAAAAGATCGTCTTAATCGGCGCCGGAAGCGCTCAGTTCGGCCTGGGTACTCTGGGAGATATATTCTGCAGTTCAATACTCAAAAAATCCGAAATAACCCTTCTGGATATCAATCCCGAAGCTCTTAAGAAGGTTGATGATACGGCTCAGGCCTTTATCAAGAAAGAGAACCTGGATTTTACGGTAAACAGCACAACAGATAGAAAAAAAGCTTTTAAGGGAGCCGATTTCATAATAATATCCATCGAGGTTGGTGACCGTTTCAAACTCTGGGAAGAAGACTGGAAAACCCCTCTTCAGTACGGCATCAGCCAGGTATACGGTGAGAACGGAGGAGCCGGAGGAGTATTTCATGCTCTGAGGATAATTCCCCCGATTCTGGAGATATGCCGGGATTCAATGGAGATCTGTCCCGATGCCCATCTCTTCTGTTATTCCAACCCCATGACAGCCATCACAACCACCGTACACAGAGCCTTCCCGGGAATTAAATTCACCGGACTCTGTCATGAAATAGCATCTCTGGAGCGATACCTGCCCGCTATTATGGACATGCCCTTTGAGCAGATGGACCTGACATCAGGAGGACTTAATCATTTCAGCTGTCTTCTGAAAGCAAAAGATAAGAAAACAGGCCGGGATATCTATCCTGAGATAATGGAGAAAGCCCCCGCCTTCTTTGAAGGGGAACCCGGATACAGCGATATGTGGGATCATTATAAAGAGACGGGAGAACTGGTTCACACAGAGGGCGCTACGGGACGTGCCGACCTTGGTATAGAGCGAAGTGCATACTCCTGGGCTGATAGAAAATTATTTAAGTTCATCATGGAAAGCTATGGCCTTCTCCCCATCACCGGGGACAGCCATTTTGGAGAATACCTGAGCTGGGCCTGGGAAATAGCCGACCATAGGGGAATCATCGATTTCTTCGATTTCTATAAAGTGAGCCTGGGAGAGATGGCAGACCCCGATATTCACCTTGAAGTCAGAGAGAGAATTGTAGCCATCATGGAAGCCATTACAACAGACAGCGGCGCTCTGGAGTCGGCTGTAAATGTCCCCAATAACGGACTGATTGCCGACCTCCCTTCCTGGATTGCCGTAGAAGTTCCCGGAACCATAGATGCTCAGGGTGTAAAAGGGAATCCCCTGGGAGAACTGCCCAAGGGGTTTACTGCTCTTCTGAGAAACTATACAGGAACATACGACCTGACAGCGGAAGCAATACTTAAGGAGAATAAGGATTATGTAGTCCAGGCTCTCCTGGCCAATCCTGTAGTGAACAAGGCTCTCCCTCTTAAGGATCTTGTAGATAGGATGATCAGCCAGCAGGGACGCTGGCTCTCCTATCTTAAATAACTCCTGGATGTGAATTCGGCAGACTCTCAGGAATCGAGAAGGGCATTCCAGAGCTTGCTTGCATAGAATATGGGCTGATGGTCATCGGCTATCAGCCCCATTCCTTCATGCAGCTCCTTGAGATGATTCTTCCATTCATCCCAGCTTAACTGCAGATGGTGGTCAATCTTATTCCACACGGCCCTGGACTTGTCCTTATCAAAAAGATCTGTCCAGCTGCTGCTTATCTCTTTTTCCCTGGCATCCTGTTCTTCTTTTGTCTGAAGCCTTTTAGTTTTATGCTCCTCCAGACTGAAGTTTGGACGCTCTTTCAGGATTTCTCCCTTATGGCTGATAAATATCAGCTGCCCGGGGTCTTTAAAGTTAAAATCAAGTGCGGGTATATCCAGAGGCACCATGGGAACGGGATCACGTCCGTGCTCCACCCGCCAGAAAGGACGGTGATCAATCAGATCAACAAAATCCTGATCACCCACACGGGGAGAACCATAGATATAAAGACCGGCGGCCTCGGGCATTCTGGCAAAACAGAGGGTAGCCAGAGCGCCCCCCAGACTGTGGCCGCAGATCCACATGGGTCTTCTCTTTTTTTCTGCTGTCACCTCGACAAGAAATTGATGGAGCCCTTCCGGACCGTCCCAGATCTCTTCAAGTCCCGAAAGAAAACCCTTATGAACTTTTCCGCCCAATTCAAAATCAACAGGCATTGTATCAAGATCTGTCTTAATTTCATGAAGGGCTGAAGAGCTCTTGAGCTCGGTTCCTCTGAAGGAGACAATCACAGCCTTACGATTCCAACTGACCATGCATTCGGTCCCTTTCCCCTGAAAGAAACGGAAATTATCAAACTTCGCCAGCCTGTAGGCCATCCGGGCAAAACCTGGATGGCAGTATGCCAGAAGTGCACACTCCGCAAACCACCAGGCATTGACCGGAGAGTATTCACTGTCACGGAAGCGGGGAGAATGGGAACCCGGTTTTTCAAAGTAGGAATAATCCATATCCGGTGGAATCACATCATAATGACGTGGATCGGGTATTGTTTTTTTCAGAGTGTTCAACGACATTGAGATCCTCTCTAATTAGTTTTCAGGGAAGCTGCCGGTAATCAGGGAAGGGGCCAGCGTTCCTGAAAAGATTTCATATATCTATCCATCTCATCCAGTCGACGGATTGCCAGAATCTCATTTTTGATAATCTGTGTGTCTTCAAGAGAAAATTGAAGCAGTCTCTGTTTAACAGCATCAATCCTTGAGGGAGCTACACTGAGTTTTTTTATCCCCATTCCCACAAGTACGGGGATCAGAAAAGGGTCGGATGCGATATCACCGCATACAGAAATCTGGTCTCTCTTATCCCCTGCATCCTCAACTATGGTTGCAAGAACCTTCAGCACCGTTGGATGATGGCTTCTATAGAGATGGCTTAAATTTTCATTTGTCCGGTCCACTGCCAGAAGATACATGGTCAGGTCATTGGAACCGATAGATAGAAAATCACTGTGTTCAGAGAGCTCGCTTACAGCCATGGCTGCAGAAGGGAGTTCGACCATGGCGCCTATGCGAGGGCTTGAATTGAAAGCCTCTCCGCGCTCCTTAAGCTGACCGATGCATAAGTCCAGCTCCTCACGGGCCTGAAGCAGTTCTTCAACTCCTGAAACCATGGGAAACATGATTCCCAGATCGGCTCCTTCCCCGGCACGGAGCATGGCACGGAGCTGATCATGAAACATCTCCAGATTTGCCAGGGAAAAACGTATCCCCCTCACACCAAGAAAAGGATTGCTTTCGGCTTCACTGCGGCCCTGCAGCAGTTTATCTCCTCCGATATCTGCGGTTCTGAGAGTCACAGGCTTACCCTTCTGACTCATAACAATGGAGCGGTAGAGTCTGAACTGCTGCTCTTCTGAAAGAAAATCATTCTTCAGAATAAAAGGGAACTCGCTCCGATAGAGACCGATTCCTTCGGCGCCCTCCTGGACAGCGTCCTCCGCATCCTTGAGAATATTGATATTGGCATGTACAGATACAGGATTGCCGTCAGACAGATGACCCTTCAGAATGTAGGACCCCGGAATCTGTCCGTGATGCTCATCCTGTTCAAGGATTTCCTTTCTGATTTTTTCATCGGGTCTCACATAAAGAAAGCCCTTTGTGGCATCCAGAAGAAGGGGAAGACCTTCGGGTATATTCAGCAGCGATTTATCATCGGTGATCAGAACAGGTATGGAGAGAGATCTGGCGAGAATGGAGATATGGGCCGTAACACCCGCACCTCTCAGAACAATCCCTGCGACCCCTTCCACCGCAAGACGAAAAAGGTCGGAAGGGTAAATATGCCTGGAAAGGACTATCTGATCATTGTAGGTAAAGCCCTCTTTGTCGGGTCTGGCCATATTAGAAAGAATACGATAACCCAGATCTCTCACGTCCTGGGCTTTTTCCGCCAGCCTGGCCTCAGTCATTGAGGCAAAACGATCCGCATACAACTGTATGACATCCTTAACGGCCTTTGCTGCCGGACTGCCGTCCCGGATATCCTGTCTAATCTTTTCAAGAAAACTGCTGTCCTTCAGCATATAAAGCTGTGCTGTAAAGATAAGAGAGATCATCTCCGTATCCGTGAAGGAGGCACTCTTCTCTATGCGTTCCAGTTGAGTAGATGAGAGCTCAAGAGCCTTCTCAAAAAGCTCCATTTCCGTATCCTGTGACCCCGTATAGGCAATGGTATCGGCTACGCTGTCAATATCAGACCAGATAGGCAGTGCGGTCCCGAATGCATGACCGGCAGACGCCTTCAGCCCCTTGATGATTCTTGATTTCGGCACTGGAATTGAAGCCCCTTCCTCGGGGGGAAACATAAAGGCTGTAGCTTCAACGAGCATATCACCCAGCAGGGAAGCAGCCCGTTTCAGGTCTGATTTATCTTCAGGTTTAAAGATCCCCGCATCGGGATGAGCCATCATCAGAACACCCAGTTTTTCGGGTCCTCTCACAATGGGAATCAGTAACTTTGATCGGAATGGATTTTCATCACTGATCTCATAGCTATGGATTCTGACAGAGTCATCCCGGAATGCCCGGCCCAGCTCATTGTCATCAAGGGAAAAACGCATGGGCCTTTTCTTCTTGCTGCAGCGCAGGGTATCCCAATAATCTCCGCTATCGTATCCAACCCGGAATACCAGTTCACGGGAGTTTTCATCATAGACAAACACAGCCCCCAGAGAAGCTCCGGCCTGATCCATTAATTGGGAAATGGCCTCTTTAAGAAAACCATCCATCTCAAGATCTGTTTCAAACAGAGAAACCCTATTACTTATGCTCGACAGAGCGTTACTATACTTCTTCACAGTACTAATATAATAATCTATGCCCCAAGGTTCAAATTTATAGACAATAAGAGTGAAAGAGTTTACAACTAGATTCTCGGGAGTAATGTGATGAAAAAAGATCTACTGAAAAAAGTAGGAAAAATGTTTGTTTGCGGTTTTGAAGGCATCGAGTTTTCAGATCATGCCAGGTTCTGCAGTACGGACCTTCTTGCCGGAAACTGGATACTCTTTTCAAGAAATGTAGAATCCGGAACTCAGCTTACAGAACTGAATAAAGAGCTGCGTCTCAGAACTCTGGAAAACAACGGTTTTGAACCCTTTATTACTATCGACCAGGAGGGTGGAATCGTAAGCCGTCTCCACGGGAATATGAATTACTATCCCGGTGCAATGGCATGTGCCGCCGCCGGTCTGGATTCCATAGAGCAGACAGCCCGGATCATGGCGTCTCATCTTAAGCAGATGGGAATCAATATGAACCTGGCTCCTGTGGCTGATATCAACAGTAATCCGAAAAATCCCATAGTGGGCCCCCGGAGCTACGGAGATAATCCCCTACAGGTGACAGAAGCGGCGCTGACAGCAGCAAAGGCAATTATTGATGCAGGGATCATTCCTGTCCTCAAACATTTCCCCGGACATGGAGATACCTCAACCGACTCCCACCTGGAACTTCCTCTCCTCCCCTACAGTTTTGACCAGCTGGAACAGAGGGAACTGATACCTTTTATCAGAGGGATTGAAGAGGATATGCCTGCCATTATGGTGGCTCATATGAATATACCCGCCCTTGATGACAGCGGCCTTCCCTCTTCACTCTCAAAAAAGATTATAACAGGACTGCTCAGAGAATCTCTGGGCTTTGAAGGTCTGGTTCTGACAGACTGTCTTGAAATGAACGGAATACGTTCACATTACAAAACAGCAGATGCCGTAAGAAAAAGTTTAGACGCCGGTGCGGATATGCTGTTTATCTCCCATACTCCCGAAGAACAGGAGGAAGGAATAAAGGCTATCTACGATGATCTGGTTTCGGGAAAAATAACCGAATCAAGGATAAACCGTTCCATCAGCAGAATGGAAACATACAGAAAGAAATATTGCGCTGCTGCGCCTCAGTCTGATGATGGAAAAAATATTCAGGTTTCCGGATTTACATCCTGGCCGGCGGAGGATCTTTCAGTATTAAGAGAGACAAGCCGGAAGAGCCTTACCCTTGTAAAGAATGATGCATTCTTTTCAGAAACAGGACTGCAGGACGATCCCCGTCTTCTTATCCTCCACCTGAGACGCCCGGAGCAGTTTATCGGTGAAAATACAGTATCAGGCGGCGAGGCTGTGGGGATACTGAAACAGGCATTTCCCAAAGCCGGCTACCGTAAGATAAAGCCTGAAGAGATAGGAAAAGAACTGGCAGAAGAGGCGGTAAAAGCCGAAAAGTGGGATAGGATTCTTGTTCTCTGTTCTGATCTTTTCCTCCATAAGGAGGCCATGATTTTTTTAAAGAGACTCCTAAAATCAGATACAAAAACTGCCGTAGCGGTAATGAGAACACCCTATGAAGCCGGCGAATTTACAGATGCCGATGCCCTGATTCTCTGTTATGAAGATACAATGCCGGCCTATATCAGCCTTACTGAGTTTTTGACGGGTGATTTTAAGGCAGAAGGTGTCTGCCCTGTAAAGATTCCGGGATTATAAAGTCAGGGCCCCACAAACTGGCTGTAATGTTCTACAGCCTGTGATGCGGTCATATCAGGAAAAGAGTTCTTCATATAGTGCCAGTGTTCAGAAATACTCAGATACAGTTCCAGTTTGGTCTTGTGACCGAATTTAGACTGGTACCTGGGCAGCTCCGCAATCCGGCTAATAGGTTCCCAAACCTCCATAAACCATGACTCAACAGCATCAAGCCAGGGGATGTCCTTATTGCTCTCCTTACAGAGCAGATAGCGATGCACTTCAATATGATTAAGCAAAGACTTCCGCTCATGGTCCTTCAGGGTTTTAAGATCAAACCAGCGTTTTTCAAGCAATATCTCTTCAATGATTTCATGACTCATATCCAGATTATCGAATATTTGAAATAGATTTACCAGTCCCCCGGAATCCAATATATTGCTCAAAGAATATTTATACCGTAATATTAATTAAATCTTCTTTTCCAGACAAAGAAATCATGGAGTCCTGCAATCAGCGCTGCCACTGAATCTATGAACAATGATGCCCGGACTCTGGCAAATGTAGGTAAAAAGAACACTGAAAACCTCCTTAATATGGAATCAGAACTGCAGATGCTCCATTAACTTTCTGTACAGAGAGCAAAGGAATGCGTATAATTGCAGATAATGAATGATAATACGACTCCCCTTCAAACGGGGAAAAAACAAGTCCTGACCCTTGCGGGGTCCAGGGGCAGATTCCGGGTACTGAAAAAAGATGATAAGGAAATTCTGATTCCGGCCTATGAGGTTCCGGAAAACAGCAAAACCGGAGACAGTCTGGAAGTTTTTGTTTTCCTTGATGGAAGAGACGGACTGAAAGGAACCACCGCTGAAGCAAAAGCACAGATCGGTGATTTTGCCTCTCTGGAAGTAAAGTCTGTCACAGATTTCGGTGTATTTCTGGACTGGGGAATTAAAAAGGATCTATTTGTTCCCAAAGCACTTCTTAGAAAAGACCTTGAAGAGGGAGAGGATGCTATTGTCTGTCTCATCCCCGATTTTGACGGTTTAGGTGTCATCGGATCCTGCCAGATTGATGAATTCCTGGACGGTGACAGCAGCAGTCTAAAAGAGATGCAGAAGGTTGATCTTCTGGTATTCGGTGTATCCGAAATGGGATACAGGGTTATTGTAGACAACCGCTGCAAGGGGCTCCTCTATAGAAATGAGGTATTTGAAGATCTTAAAATCGGAGAAAAAAGAACGGGATATATCAAGAAGATCCGCGAAGACGGACTGATCGATGCCTCTCTCCAGCCCATAGGTTACAAAGCCGCCAGCCAGGACTCAAGTCCCCAGGTTATGGAGGCACTGAAGGCCGCAGGCGGTTTTCTCCCTCTTCATGATAAAAGTGATCCCGATCTTATCCGCAAAGAACTTCATATGAGCAAGAAGAATTTCAAGAAGGCTGTGGGCCTCCTCTATAGAGAGAAGAAAATTCTGATTGAAGAAAATGGGATAAGACTCACGGACTGAGCCTCTTTTGTTCACTGACGATACGAAAGCCCACTTGCCCCAAAGGCTGGTGGGTTTTATTTTACATCTCTAATATATTAGGAAATAGGTATTCATTGACCGAAAATATCATTTCCAATAGTATTGGAAACGGAGACACATGAATGAGTGCTTATATTTTCAAACGAATGGGTATGATGATCCTTACCCTGCTTCTTATTGCCGTTCTGGTTTTTTTCCTAATGCATGCCATACCCGGAGGGCCTTTTACAGCCCAGAGAGAACTTCCGCCGGAAGTTGAAAAAGCATTAATTGAAAAATACAATCTTGATGACAGCCTGATGGAACAACTTTTCCATTATCTTGGTGGTTTGCTGAAGGGTGACCTTGGACCTTCTTTTAAATACCCCGGGATGAGGGTAAATGATTTTATCCGTGAAGGATTTCCCGTATCTGCCCGACTAGGTCTGATAACCATACTGTTTGTACTGGCAGCTTCAATTCCCATGGGCATTGTTGCCGCCTTGAAGAATGGAAAATGGCAGGATGTTGTATCTATGATCATTGCAACAATAGGGGTGACCATCCCCTCATTCGTTATAGCTACCCTGCTGATGTATATATTCAGCCATAAACTCGGATGGCTCCCGGCCTTCGGATTTGATAAGCCATCGGGATATATTCTTCCTGTTGTCGCATTGGGAGGATATTCCATGTCCTTCCTGGCACGGCTTATGAGATCAAGCCTGCTGGAAGTTCTGGGGCAGGATTATATAAGAACAGCAAGAGCAAAGGGCTTAAGCGAATACAAGGTAGTTGTCAACCATGCCTTGAGAAATGCAATGATCCCAGTGATCACAGTACTGGGTCCGACTATTGCAGCCCTGCTGACTGGCTCCTTTGTAATTGAAAAAATATTTGCACTCCCTGGAATGGGAAAGCATTTTGTCACCAGCATCACTAATCGGGACTACACAACCATTCTTGGAATAACGATTTTCTATGCAACATTTCTTGTTGTCATGGTTTTCCTGGTTGATATATTTTACGTTCTGATTGATCCCCGAATTAAATACGAGTAAAGGGAAAGCATAAATTATGACACAAAGCTCAGTTGAAGAATCCCTATGGGATGATTACGAATACAACAAGGATAAAAGTGAAGCCCTGAGTCTGAAGCATAGATCCTATGCCAGTGATGTGTGGTTCAGATTCCGGCATAAACCGGCATCTCTCACGGGTTTGATTATTATTCTGATTGTTATCCTATTTGCAGTTTTCGGTCCCTTTTTGACTAATCACAGTTATGAAAAACAGGAACTCTCTTTTGTAAATATCCCCCCCAGCCTCAACATTTATGAGATGGGTGATGATTACATCTATATAAGTAAAAATCTTAAGCCGATCCATGTCGCAAAAAATGGCTATCTGATCAAATCGCTGCCTAGAATAAAAGAAGATTTGTCTAAAAAGAGGACAAGTTACGATTTCGACGGACAGACCATATATGTAGACTACAGCGAAAAACCCATAAGACTGATTGACAGCAGCAGCAATGCCATCAGCAGTACTCGGAAAATACATAACAGAACCTATCTGCTGGGCAGTGATAAACTTGGAAGAGATCTTCTGACCAGGTTAATGATAGGAGCTCGGATTTCACTACTGGTTGCTTTTGTTGCAGCATTAACCAATCTTGTAATCGGTATACTCTATGGCGGTATTTCTGCCTATATCGGGGGGAATACAGATAATATAATGATGAGAATTGTCGATATAATTTCAACAATCCCTCTCACCCTCTACGTTATTCTTATTATGGTGGTCCTCCCGGGAGACTCAGGGATACTGAGCATTATAATAGCCCTCGGTTCTGTCTACTGGGTAAATATGGCCAGAGTGGTCAGAGGTCAGATTCTTACCCTGAAAGAGCAGGATTATGTCCATGGTGCCAGAATAATGGGAACATCAACCTGGAATATACTGACAAAACATCTCATTCCCAACGCCATGGGATCAATCATTGTAACAGTGACAATGCTCATTCCCTCAGCAATATTCATCGAAGCCTTTCTGAGCTTTATCGGTTTGGGAGTATCACCACCCATGGCCAGCTGGGGCACAATGTGTAATGACGCCCTGGAAGCATTACGAACCAATCCATACCAATTATTCACTCCATCTCTAGCCATATGTATTACCATGTTCGGTTTTAATTTTATCGGAGATGGTCTCAGGGATGCCCTCGATCCCAAACTCAAAGGGAGATAAGAAAATGAGCCAACTATTGAGGGTAAACAACCTCCACACTTCCTTTTTTACTCAGGATGGAGAAGTCAAAGCGGTAAAAGGGGTTAACTTCCATCTGAACAAGGGAGAAACCATGGGGATTGTCGGAGAATCAGGCAGTGGAAAGTCTGTAACATCTCTTTCGATTCTTAAATTACTACCTCCTTCAGGTCGAATCATCGACGGAGAGATACTGCTGAATGATGTTAATCTGGTAGAGGCCGACAACGGCGTGATGAGAGAAGTACGGGGCGCCAAGGTTGCCATGATATTCCAGGACCCCATGTCATCACTCAATCCTCTCATTCCTGTGGGAAAACAGGTTGAGGAGATGATTACAACACATGAGACTCATCCCAGGGATGAATTGAAAAAAATGGTTCTTGAACTATTTAAAAAAGTCCAGATTCCCGATCCTGAAAAAAGATATAAGAGCTACCCCCATGAGTTCTCCGGTGGTATGCGCCAGAGAGTCATGATTGCCATGGCCCTGGCATGTAAACCATCGGTACTGATTGCAGATGAGCCTACAACTGCTCTTGATGTTACAATTCAGGATCAGATACTCAAACTTCTCCGCTCTCTTCAGGATGAGATGCAGATGTCCATAATTTTCATTTCCCATAACCTTGGGGTTGTTGCGGAAATCTGTTCCCGGGTGATGGTAATGTACGGGGGAATGGTTATGGAGTATGCAAATATCAATGATATTTTCAACAATCCGAAACATCCCTACACCATGGGACTTCTAAAATCGATTCCGGCAATTGATCAGGACAGGTCTGCCTCACTTCAATCCATATCAGGCTCACCTCCTGATATGTCAAATCCTCCTGAGGGATGTCCTTTTCACCCCAGATGCCGTTATGCAAGGAAGATCTGCAGTATTAAAGTTCCTCCTGTAGTGACTATAAGCAAAGATCACGGATCCCGCTGCTGGCTTCTTAATGCTGATGCTCCGGGTAACAACAATCCTTTTTCTCAGGACGGAACTATTAATGACTGACAAGAATCTTATTTCAGTAAACAATCTGGTAAAGCACTTTCCAGTTCCCGGTAAACATAAAGCTATTGTTCATGCAGTTGATGATGTGAGTTTTGCTATAAAAAAGGGTGAAACCCTCGGCCTTGTTGGTGAGTCGGGATGTGGGAAATCCACAGTTGCCAAGTCAATTGTAAGGATGCACAATCCCACATCCGGTTCAATACTCTTTGACTCTGTGGATATCGCCGGGCTCAGGGAGAGAGAGCTCAGGCCATACCGGAAAAAAATGCAGATGGTATTTCAGGACCCCTATTCATCATTGAACCCGAGAATGACTGTTCTCAAACTTGTTGCTGAACCCCTGATTGCCCAGGGTGTGGTCTCCAAAGCAAAACAGGCAAGAGATATTATTGTAGAAATGCTGGAGAAGGTAGGACTGACAGCAGAGCATACATCCCGATACCCCCATGAATTTTCAGGTGGACAAAGACAGAGAATAAGCCTGGCCCGGGCCCTTATTCTTGAACCGGAATTTATTGTCTGCGATGAACCCATATCAGCTCTGGATGTCTCAATACAGGCTCAGGTAATAAATCTGCTTCAGGAGTTTAAGCACGAACGTTCCCTGACATACCTGTTTATTGCCCATGACCTCTCTATGGTTCGCTATGTATCGGATCATGTGGGAGTGATGTATCTTGGGAAAATGATGGAAATTTGTGACAGTGAGCAAATATATAAATCCCCTCTTCACCCCTATACCCGGGGTCTGCATGCAGCCATACCTATTGCAGATCCGGTTTCAGCCAAATTGAAAAAAGACTCTGCCATCGAGGGTGATATTCCAAGTCCTATCTCACCTCCCGAGGGGTGTAGATTCCATACCCGCTGCAGAGAATGCATGAAAATATGCAGGGAAGTAGAACCGGAACTCCTGGACGTCGGCAATAATCATCAGGTGGCATGCCACCTTTACAGCAAGGGATATTCTTAATTATCTTTATCCCATTGCATGATTATCTAATAAGAAGCAATAATATATTTATATTATTTTATATTTACATAATTTATAGGAGTATTACATGAAGAAATTTTCTACTTTGTTGAGCATTCTGCTCTTCACTGCGACAATGTTATTCGCCACAGGTGCCGGTGACAAGACCGAAACTGCAAGCACCGGGGAAGTTGAACAGAAACTCACTTTCGCTCTTCAGAATGAACCCGATGGACTGGATCCTGGTATCACCAATAACTCCTTTGCATCCCCCATTCTGCTTAACAGCTTTGAAGGTCTGGTTATCTACGATAAAAACAACAGTATCAGCGGTGGAAGTGCTGAATCCTGGGAAATCAGTGATGACGGTCTTACTTATACATTTAAACTGCGAAACAACCTTAAATGGTCTGACGGCAGCCCCCTTACTGCAAAAGATTTTGTTTATTCATATATGAGAGTCCTGGATCCTGCCCTGGGTGCACAGTACTCAGGAATGCTTACAGACTTTATCGTCGGAGCAGCCGAGTATTATGCAGGAAGCGGTGATGCCGATTCTGTAGGCATAAAAGCCATTGATGATCAGACACTTGAGATCACACTGATAAAACCCACTGCCTATTACATTGGAATTCTCGGAATGTGGGTCTATAGCCCGGTAAATGAGGCCACCGTAAAAGCAAACGGTGATAAATGGACACTTTCAGCCGAAACTTTTGTTTCAAACGGTCCCTTTACAATGAAAGAAATCTCATTTGGTGAAGGTTATGAGCTTGTTAAAAATGAGAATTACTGGAATGCTGCCAATGTAAAACTTGAACAGCTCAACTTCCGTTTTATTCCCGATCCCTCAACTGCTCTTGTAGCACTTGGTACGGGAGATATTGACGGTCAGTGGGAAATACCATCCGCCGATCTACCCAGTCTTAAGGCCGATAGTGACTCACTTCAGATTATCCCCTCCTATGGAACAACATATTATGAAATCAACTGTTCCAAAGCTCCCTATGACAATCCCAAGGTTCGCCTTGCACTTGCAATGGCCCTGGACAGAACATCTCTTATTGAAAATGTTCTTCAGTCCACAGATCAGCCTGCGTACAGCCTGATTGCTCCCGGATACTCTGTAGACGGTATTGCCTATGATGAGGGACGTTCAGACTTCGGTCTTTCTCCCAATGCTGATGTAGAGGGTGCACGTGCCATGCTGGCAGAAGCCGGATATCCCGGAGGAGAAGGTTTCCCGACACTGGAGTTGAGCTACTACACAAACGAAATTGTTAAAAATATTGTAGAAGCCATGCAGCAGATGTGGCAGGAAAATCTGGGAATCAAAGTTAATGTATCCACCGAAGAATGGGCTGTTTACTATGAGAATATCCAGGCTCTGAATTATGAAGTCGGTGCCATGGGATGGGGAGCAGACTACATGCATCCCATGACATTCTTCCCACTGAGAGTCAGTGATAATGTTATGAACAATTCCGGATATGACAGTGCCGAATACGACGCCCTTGTAGAGAAATCTCAGAGTGAAACAGATCCTTTAGAAGCCATGAGACTGATGAGAAAAGCCGAAGATGTACTTATGGCAGATATGCCCTTAATACCTCTCTACTTCCGTTCATCTCCCAAGATGATGGCTCCCTATGTTAAGGGATGGTACATCACACCTCTGAATAATATGTATCTCTCCGGTGCCTATATTGAGAAATAATCACTGAGATTGATATCAGTCTTATATTACAACCGCCTTCCATTCTTGGAAAGGCGGTTTTTTAAGGAAAAAGCATGCAGATATTATTAACAATGAAGAATGGCGGAGAAATGCTCTTTGACCTCTATCCTGAAAAAGCACCCCTGACAGTGGATAATTTTGTCAGTCTCATTAATAAGAGATTTTATGACGGTCTTACTTTTCACCGAGTGGTTAAGGATTATGTTATCCAGGGCGGGTCTGAAGACAACACATGCATGTGTCCTACAGATTTTTCAATTACCGGGGAATTTGCCGAGAACGGTTATGACACAGGACTTGATCATAAAAGGGGAGCCCTCTCCATGGCCCGGGATGATGATTTCAACAGTGGGGGGACTCAATTCTTTGTTGTACATAAGGATGCACACAAACTGGATGGCCGATATGCAGCCTTCGGGAAACTAGCCAAAGGCTTTGAAATACTGGATGCCATAGCATCTGTTGATACCGCTCCGCCTGAAAAAGAGAACCGTCCCCTGGAAGAGCAGGTTATAGAAACGATCAGGATGATGCCCCATCCATAAAAAACTCCATAAACAGGGCACCAAGCTCTAATAATATCAGAAGAGTCCTTTGATCTCTTTCTTGTAAATATCTACAATAGCATGACGTTTCAGATCCTGTTTCCCCGAGAGCTCCTGCCCTACTTCAAAGGTTTTCCTCAACACAGCGAACTTATAGATACGCTCAAAACTTTTGAATCCATTTTTAGCCGAGATCAGACCGTTGATCTCGGATGTCAGCAATTCCAGCACAGCATGAACATCCCGAAGATGAATTCTGTTTTCATATGCCAGATTATTCTCTTTGGCATAGGCTTCAAGAGCATCAAAATCCGGAACAATCAGGGCAGCAAGATACTTCTGATCCTGCCCCACAATAACAGCCTGCTCAATATAGGGAGACTCTGCCAGTTTCTGTTCCATGGGAACAGGCTCAATATTCTCACCACCCAGAAGAACAATGGTATCCTTCTCCCGTCCGATCAGTTTCAGCTCATCCTTTACAGTCATTATTCCGAGGTCACCGGAATTGAGCCAGCCCTCTTTATTGATAATCTCTGAAGTGGCCTTCTCTTTCTTGTAATACCCCTGCATGACCTGAGGTCCTTTGAGGTAGACAACACCCTTTTCACCGGGAGCTGCTTTATTTCCTTTCTCATTTACAACCTTGACTTCAGTCCCCGGCCATGCGGGACCGACAACACCCATAACCGGATGCTGCTGAGGGCTGAAGGCCACAACCGGAGCTGTTTCCGTCAGGCCGTATCCCTCAAGGAGCTGAATCCCGATTGCCTTAAAGAACTGATAGATTCGCGGGGGAAGTGCACCTCCGCCGGAAATTCCACATTTAAATCCGTTTCCGACTTTTGCCTGAATTTTACTGAAAACGAGTTTATTCCCCAGGGCTCTCAAGGGATATAGAAGAAGCCAGGGTATTGGGTAGATTATGTAATAGGGCAGTGTAAAAACCTTTTTAAAGTCTGCCACTCGTCCCTGCATACGGTTTTGCATTCCCTGATGAATAACGGCAACAGAGAGGAAGAAGCGGTAAAGAGCCCAGGAAACACCGCCTTTGGCTTTAATATTTCTGGAGACCCCCGACTCTATGGCAGACCAGATTCTGGGAACAGATGCCATCCACTGGGGATTAAGTTTCTGCATATCCATCAACATGATCTTACCTACCGGTTTTGAATAGGCTATGGTTGTTCCTGCACAGACCGCAATATACTGAATTACACGCTCGAATGAGTGCCATACGGGAAGAACACTCAGCCAGATATCACCAACTTCCAGGTTGGCTACTTTGTCAATATTCTGAACCTGATGGAGAAAGTTGTTATGGCTGAGCATAACCCCCTTGGGTTCTCCCGTAGTTCCTGATGTGAAGATCAGGGTACATAGGTCTTCACCCTCTCCCTCTGCAATTTTAGATGCAATGAAGTCATCAGAGGTTTTATCCATCCCCTTTTTTAAAAGATCTTCATAATAGAGAACTTTCCAGGGAGATTTCGGGAGGGTTTCAGGTTTATCCAGAAGAATAATTGTCTTAAGATCGGGGAGATCTTTTTTCATGGAGACTATTTTTTCAAGCTGTTTAGCATTCTCAAGAACTGAAATTCTACATTCGGAAAATCCAAGAATATAGCTCATTTCCTGAGCCATGGTATCGCAGCCTCTGGGAACATCTGCAGCCCCAAGAGAAACGATTGCCAAATCTGTTATAAGCCATTCACTCCGGTTATCAGAGATAAGACCGATATGGTCTCCTTTTTTAATGCCTAGATTGTCCAGACTCCAGGCAATGGCTGAAATCTTTGAAAAAACTTCTTTAAATGTGGAAGGGGTGAATGTTCCATGGTCTCCACGGCTGTACTGACAGATAACATCCGGATGTTTCTCAACAACCTCTTTGAACAATGAGGGAATAGTCATATGGCTCTCCTTGTCTTAGTGAGTATTTAGCTCAGTACCTAGAGGCCCATGTCCCGCCAGGAAAATGAATTTGTCCCGGTGCCTCAAGCGCTCAGGGCCGAAGGTTATTTTGACATATTACCATATTTGTCAATATAAATAAAGGGAAGAAATTTTCAGCTGCATCACAGGAGTTTAAAAAATTAAAACATACCGAAAATATTTAACAGATTCTCTTCGATACTGTCTTCAATTTTCCTGGAACTGTGCAATCCACCGGTAGTATCTGGATGAAGTAGATCTACTCCACCACTGATATTCAGAGGCAGAGATACCTCTTTCATCATATCCAGAGACGAATCTAATAGAATATTCCCCAAAAACTCATAATTCAAGCTTTCATCTTTCGAAAGCAGATCTCTGACTGTGCGTCCCATAGAAAGAAACTCCAGTCGGAACTGAAAACCAAGCTCTCCGTTTCCTCCTGCGGGAAAATAGACTGCTTCACCGGCACTCAGCTCGGCCCATTTCTGCTTATTGATCTCCAGAACACCCCTGAATTCATTCAGCCCGATACCAAAGGCATTGGGATTTTCTACATTCATAAGAATGACAAGATCCGCGCCCATGAGTCCGAGACTTTTTACATAGAGACTCTCAAAACTGAAGCGGGGCATCCGGACATTGGGGATTTTCCCTTCATGAGAAAGTTCAATGCGCTGTTCACCAAGTATGGGAAGCAGAAAATTGAACCCCGTATCAATTCTATAAGCCGATTCATCAGTCTCCATCATGGAGGAAACAGATTGGTACAAATCTTCATAGTCTACAGTCAGGGGAATTGTAATTATTGACGAGCCCTTTGCTTCCAGACTTAATCCTTCAGCAGCGGAACCTTTCAGCAGGCTGGCCTCTTCTATCAAAAGACCATAGTCAAAGGATTCAAGATCAATGCCTATGGGATTGGGATTATAAACCAGAACTTCCATATCCAGCGTAATATCATGAAAACTGATGGATGTTATCTCAACAGAATTAACAGAAACTTCAGGCTTCTGAACAAGGATTTCTACAGTTTTACATCCGCTTAACCCAAGAATCACAAAAAGGACTGCTGCGGCCCGGTAAAGTTTCTTCATATATCCCACCTCAATTATCAAAATCAATACTCTTATAACGGCCTGAATCGGAGCTTCACTTAGATCTTCCTTCAATTTATGATTTTTCTGATAAAAATGAATATACTAATTCTATGAGTCTCAAAAAAAACATACTTGTGATGCTGATTACACTAGTTCCCCTTTTCTATCTGCAGAGTGAGACTCTGACAATCGCTGTGCTGGCCAAGGACGGTCAGCAGGAGACTCTGGACCGCTGGATTCCTCTGGCGACCTATCTAACCCAGCAGCTTGATGGGTATAGTTTCTGGATTGTTCCCCTTGATTTTGATGATATGATGACCGCTGTAGAAAAAAACAAAGTTGATTTTGTCCTGACCAATTCTCTGCTGTATATAAGCTTCGAAATCAATTATGGAATAAACCGGCTGGCAACTCTCAAGAACCTCAGAGGAGAACAGGATCTGACAGAATTCGGCGGTGTACTTTTTACCAGATCCGACAGGATAGACCTGAATTTCTCAAGAGATCTGAATGGCAGAACCCTGGCTGCTGTAGACCCCTCATCTATCGGGGGCTGGTATTCGGTAGCAAGGGAGATGAAACAGGAAAATTTCGATCCCTACAGAGACCTGAAGAGTCTGGAATTCCTTGGAGACCATTTCTCGGTAGTCGAAGCTGTAAAGAACAGGAAAGTGGATGCCGGAATTGTACGGACAGATACCCTGGAATATATGGCTGATCAGGGTTTGATAAATCTAAAGGATTTTTCAGTAATAAACCCCTATCCCAGAACCATGAAATTCAACCTTCGAAGATCTACAGAACTCTACCCCGAATGGCCCTTTGCCAGTATGCCTCATATATCTCAAAGGCTGTCCGAGCAGGTGGCAATTGCACTGATCTCAATGGATGCTGATTCAGAAACTGCCCGCCGGACAATGAGTGCCGGCTGGACAATTCCCCTGAACTACAAAGCTGTGCATGATTGTATGAGAGAACTTCATATACCCCCTTATGAGATAAAGAAACCGACCTTTGCCCTTTTTTTGAAAACCTATTACTGGCAGCTGTTTCTTACTGTTCTTGCCCTGGCAACCTTGATTGTTCTGGCCATGCATGCGAGCTCATTAAACACACGCCTGCAGAGACTCTCCGAATCCGATACCCTTACGGGCCTCGCTAACAGACGCGCGGCACTGAGTTTTCTCGATTACCTGCAAAACAGCTACAACAGGAATAAAACTATCTATTCCATCGCATTGATTGATCTGGATCATTTCAAGGATATTAATGATACCCATGGGCATACCACAGGAGATGAAGTACTCAAAGATGTTTCATCATTTCTGCGGAGTTCTTTAAGGAAGGTTGATATGGTATCACGCTGGGGAGGGGAAGAATTTCTTATTATCCTCCCCGACACAGATCTTGAAAATGCATTTTCTCTGATCAACAAACTGCGTATCAGCTTCTCCAATAGAAAAGTATCCTCCAGTAGACTATCGGTGACATTCTCTGGAGGAATTGCAGTAGTTCATAAAGGCGGGAGTCCCGAATCTATGATATCAGAAGCTGATACATCCCTTTACAGGGCAAAAGAAACGGGACGGAACAAAATTATACTATAATGCTCCCTGCAGAATTGCCAGAACATCCTTTTTAAAAAGTTTAACAAACTGCCCCTGAGCTCTATCATTTTCTCCGGCACATTTACCGGCCATTTCTTCTAGTCTATCAGCGGGAATATTAAGTCCGTCAAGCTTTGTGGCCAGTCCTAAAGACTGCCAGAACTTCTCAAGAGCGACGATACCGGCTTCGGCAGTCTCTTCATCTGAATAATAATCAGCTTCAACATTCCATACCCGTACAGCAATCTGCACAAAACGCTTGATATCATGTTTCATGACATAGCGCATCCAGGACGGAAATACGACAGCAAGTCCGGCGCCATGGGCAACATCATAGATACCGCTCATTTCATGCTCTATCTGATGGGAACCCCAGTCACCAATACGTCCTGTATCCAGGCTGCCGTTATGAGCGAATGTACCTGACCACATGATTTCTGACCAGGAATCATAATCTGCATCATCTCCCATAATACGGGGGCCATTATGGATTATGGTCTTCAACGCACCCTCGATGAGTCTGTCTGTCAGTTCAACAGGATGGGAGTTGGTGAAGTAACGTTCAAAAAGATGCGCCATCATATCGGCTACACCGCAGGCTCTCTGAAAAGGAGGCAGGGTCATGGCCAGCTCAGGATTTAGAATTGAAAAATCGGGATACAACAGTTCGTTACCGAAGGGTCTTTTAAGCTCACCCTCCTCTTTCGTGATAACAGTTCCGGAACTGGATTCACTTCCAGCTGCAGGAATAGTCAGAATTGTTCCAATACCGAGGGCTTCCACAATCTGTGCTTTACCTTCATATAAATCCCATACATCACCTTCATAGGGAACACCTGCTGCTATGGCTTTGGCAGAGTCGATGACAGAACCACCACCTACTGCAAGAACAAAATCAATATTCTCTTCACGGCAGATTTTTATTCCCTCATAAACAAGAGAGAGACGGGGATTAGGTTTTACACCTGCAAGTTCAACCCACTCTATTCCTGCCTCTTTGAGAGATGCAGTCACCTTGTCATAAAGACCGGTTCTTTTTATAGATCCTCCTCCATAGTGGAGAAGTACTTTTTTACTGTAAACACTGACCGCTTCACCGACCTTAAGCTCCATCCCTTTACCGAAATATATTCTTGTGGGATTTCTAAAAATAAAATTATCCATTATTATATTTACTCCTATCTTTGCACTATCAAGACTCTGAGACCGAGTCTTTCAATAAAGATACTAATGGTAAAAGCTTTAAACCAGTTTTTTCGGATCACAGAGCAGATCTTTGTCAGTAGAGACCCTCAGACATTTTTTACATATGAACCGGGGAGACAGTACTTCGGCAAATATTTCACTTTCCTGCTTTTTCTTCAGACCTTCCTTGGCCAGCTTACACATTTTTTTATCCAGTTTTGACACTTCATCCTCGCAATTAGGCATATCTAACAATATTCATTATAATGAAATATTCTGTGAATACAAGTATCTCTATAGAGTAAGAGCCCAGGATTGGTACTCTTCCAGGCTCATACTGTTATATGACCTGAAACAATTATTAAAATAGGAAATATCCTCTATCTGCAAAACCCTGTAAATATGATCACATGACAGCCCCCCGGCAAGGAGAACACAGGCTCTGCCGCATAAAAGACGTATAGGAAGATCTTCATTTTCATGGGGAGAAAGGCTGAAATACACTCCTCCTCTCCCAGCTGCATCTGAAAGAAGAGGAGAAAATCGTTCCGGTACAAAATAGAGAGGCCTCATATCGGCACTATCGTTGTTCCCGGGCAATAAATAGAGCAAAAAAACATATACCCTCATAAGAATGGAGACTAAAATACCAATCATGATACATTGGCTTCAGTTGAGACAGGAGGTATAGATGATTCCGGTACAGAAAGGAGAAGCCCTCATCCATGATGCCGCCGAGGGACACTGGCTTTATTTCAGGAATCCCCTTGCTGTCTACAGCACAACAGTTCATTCAGAGATACCCTCACTTATCAGATATATTCATAAAAGGGTCTGCAGTGAAAGACTCTATGCCGCCGGATTTATCAGCTATGATGCCTCACCGGGCTTTGATAAGGCTCTGCCTGCCTCTCAGGAAGTAAAGACTCCCCTCCTTTCATTCTCCCTCTACGAGGCGCCGGAGATAATAAAAGAACTGCATTTTGAGAGCAGTGAAAAAGATAATAAGGAACTGAAGTGGACTCCCTGCATCAGCAAAGATGAATACAATAAGGGGTTTTCGGCTGTAAAGGAATATATAAGAACCGGTCACAGTTATCAGGTTAATTATACATACAGACTGGAGGCAGAGTTCAATGGAGACCCCCGGGATCTGTTCTGCCGGATGCAGAGGGCACAAAATGCTTCATACGGGGCCTATCTGGATTACGGTGATATGGTGGTAGCCTCTGCGTCCCCCGAGCTTTTCTTCTCACTGAACGGGGATAGGATAATGACAAAACCGATGAAGGGTACAGCTCCCAGAGGAATGACCACCAAAGAAGATAGAAAGATTGCTCAGGAATTCTACCATTCAGAGAAGAACAGGGCCGAGAATATGATGATTGTGGATATGATCCGAAATGATCTGGGACGGATAGCCCGAAGCGGAACAGTCCGGGTACCCAGGCTCTTTGAAATTGAGAAATACCCGACACTCTGGCAGATGACAACAGAAGTCCATGCCCAAACGGATGCAGAAATCCCGGAGATTCTTGAAAACCTGTTTCCCTGCGCCTCCATAACCGGAGCCCCCAAGTACAGAACAATGGAAATTATTAAAGAGCTTGAATCCACAGCCCGGGGACTCTATACCGGTTCAATAGGATACTGGGGACCCCATAGAAGGGCACAGTTCAATGTAGCCATCCGGACGGCCATGATGAACCGAAACGAACAGACAGCCCGATATGGAACTGGAGGTGGAGTAGTATGGGACTCCACAATGGAAGGGGAATATGAAGAGTCACTCACAAAGACAGGTATTCTCAGTAGAAAAGAGAGAGTATTTTCACTGTTGGAAACACTGAAATGGACAAAAGAAGATGGATTCATTCTTTTGGAACGACATATAAAACGCCTTGAAGAATCGGCAGACTACTTTGACTATCCCTGCAGAACGGGAGATATTAAGAAGGCTTTAGAAAAAACATCCGGAAGCTTCAGGGGTGAAGAGGCTCAGAGAGTACGGCTGCTTCTTGATAGAGATGGAGAAATACACATTGAGGCACAGCCCCTGAATGAGCAGGATTCCAAGGGCCTCAGGACCTTGAAGAGAGCTGATTATCCTATGAGCAGCAGAAATCCATTTCTCTTTCATAAGACTACAGAACGGGAGATCTATAAGAATCTTCTGAAGGAGAATCCTGATTATGATGATGTACTTCTATGGAATGAACAGGGAGAAATCACAGAGAGCTGCATTGCCAATATTGTACTTGTTCTGAAAGGGATTCATTACACTCCTCCCGTGAGCTGTGGGCTTTTAGCCGGTACCATGAGACAGGAGATGCTTGAACAGGGAGTTCTGAAGGAGAGAGTTGTCAAAGCAGCAGAAATAGCTGAAGCAGATGAAATCTACCTTATCAATTCTGTCAGAGGTATTATGAGAGTCAATTACAGTGAATGAGAATAATTTCAAAAGCGCTTGAGTTGAGTCCTTGTCCAGTTGCTCAACTCTTCTGTCTCTTCCCGGCTCAGAAGAAAGAGGGATTCACCCTGGTACAGAATTGTCTTTGGTTTATCAATCAGGCGGACTGACAGCTGAGATTCTGAGGGATCATGATACTGAAGATGATCCAGGACTGCACCGGGTTCAAGAATGGCTATTCTGTCTATTCCCGGATGATTCAGAAGCTCTTTGGAATCATAGGCTCTCCCCTCTTCCAGGCCCTCCAGCTGTCCCCGAAAACGGCCGTCCATGCCTTGCAGGCGCAGAGCGGTTCCTGCCAGAGCCCCGATTATCCCATCACCCGTTCCTCCGTGTTCGGACAGGCGGATACCACAGCGTTCGGCCAGACCGTAGGCCTCAGATTTGCTCAGGACTTCCCCCTTGGCCCTCTGTCCGAAGCTTATAAATTCATCTTTATTACTGAGTTTATGATACTCAAGAATACAGAGCCCCGGATCTGAACCTTCAGCGGATCTCTCCTGTAGAAAACGCACGGCTTCTTTTTCTATCTGATCCACCAGATCAGGATGGTCTTCTTCAATTTCCAGTTCAAAGCACATGGCGCTGTTATGAGATGTATAGGGAACATCGGGATGTACAAAAAGCTGATGCCGGGAGATCCTCTTTGAAGGTCCCCAGCCACGCTCTGAGCTGAGGGTTCTAAAGTCTTCCAGGATGTGGCCTGTTCCCGGACTGGTTAGATTATCTGTATCATCGAAGGCAATCAGCAGCTTCATTTTACTCTCCCTTGGGTGCACGCATACCGCTGCCATCTTTGATACGGGCAATGGTTTCATCATCAATATCGATAGAGAAGAAGCGGGAATAAAACTCTCTGATCTCCTGATCGAGATTTATATCCCCAGTATATTCAGGATAGAGAGTGACGGCTGTCCAGAGAATGGCAAGGGGAGTCTCCATACCGCCGGGATGTCCCCAGCGTGAGATCCCGATGGGAATCTGATACACATCCTTATTCTTTACCGCCTTTAAGCCGCCCCACATCTCATTACTCAAAAGATATTCGTCTACACCGCCTTCATTGCAGATTATCACTTCAGGGTCCCAGAGATAAATCTGCTCCAGGGAGGCAAAAAACTTATTGTCTCTGAATTTAAGAGTCTCTCCAATGGAGACATTATCTACAGCACAGATCTCCAGCCATTCAGCCGGTAGAGTTCCGGCAGCATCGGTTCGGACCGCTTCATTCACAGAGTGATAGACTCTGATCCGTTTATCAGCGGGTAGAGAGCTGAGGAGGTTCTTCACTCTGTCCATGGTCTGCTGGTAGTAATGATTAAACTCCCGGCCCTTCTCCTCACGGTTCAGTGCAGAAGCAATAATACTGATGGCCTCCATCTGTTCCTCAATACTCTTGTATTCAATAACCAGATAGGGAATATCAAAACGCTCCAGCTTCTCCACTTCAGCTTCCAGACGGGCACTCTCTCCTTTCAGAAAAACAAGATCGGGTTCCATTTTGAGGAGTTCTTCAATATGAACCACTCCGTCAAGAGTTGTTACCGCTGCATCTGCCAGTGAGGGATTCAGCTGATTGAGCATTTTATCCCTTTTCAGCCCGGGTACAACCGCAACGATATCCTCACCACAGCCCAGCATGGTGGTGACATGACCGGAAAAGGCGTATAGGCAGGCGACTCGCTCAACTGATTCGGGAATAAGCACTTCCCGGCCGAAGGAATCTGTAATCAATCGTCCTTCCGGAACAGAGCTCTCCTCAGACAGATTCTGGTTCAGCTGCTCCGGCTGATCCTGCATCCCGCGGGCTGTCAGCTGCTGACTGACTACAAAAATCATCAAGGTGATCACGTGGAATAATAATTGTCGTTCCCTATATCTTCTTATATCCATTATTCAGCCTTTCTGTTGGAAGGGATGGGAATTATATTGTTTATGGAATGATTCCCGTCCATATGATTTACAAGAGCCGTACGGACTCCGTACACTCTTTTAAGATTTTCTGGAGTCAGGATATCCATAGGCCTGCCAGATTCCTGTATGATTCCCTCCTGCAGCACTGCCGCCCTGACAGGGAGTCCGCAGTTTTCAAGAAAAAAGACCTGATTGGGAGAATGGGTGGACATGAGGACCGAACGCTTTCTGTTTTTTACAAGAGAAAGAATGGTCTCAAGCATAAGGATCTCATTTCTGTAATCCAGATGACTCCCGGGTTCATCCATAATCAGCAGGGGTGCCTCCTGAACCAGGGCTCTGGCGATAAGCACCATACGGGCTTCGCCTCCCGAGAGCCTTGAGTAATCCTTGTCCTTCAGGGTTTCCAGACCCAGTTCTGTCAGAACCCTCAACACCAGTTTCCGATCCTCTCTTCCCGGAGCTCCAAGAATACCCGTATAGGGAGTCCGTCCCATCAGTACAAAATCTGAAACAGTAAATGGAAAATGACTGCTGTGCTTTTGAGGAACATAGGCTGTAATTTTTGCCAGCTCCTGAGGATTCAGGTTCTTCTGATCTTTCCCCATAATGGTCACAGATCCGGAAGGGGGGGTAAGAAGCTTCAGTATACAGTCCAGCAGTGTTGTCTTGCCGCAGCCGTTCGGTCCCAGAAGACAGAGGACTTCTCCCTCTTCCAGACTCAGATCCAGACCTTTCAATACCTGTTTACTGCCATAACTGAAATGAAGATTTTCGACTTCCAGGAGATGATCTTTCATTGCCAGCCCCGTGCCTTTGTCCGGTAGAGGAGATAAATGAAGAAGGGTGCTCCCAGAAATGATGTAAGGATTCCAAGGGGAAGCTCACTGCCGCTGATTGAACGGGAAATCAGGTCCACCACAATAAGAAAACAGCCCCCCAGAGAGAAGCTGAAGGGAAGGAGCCAGCGATTGTCACTGCCCACGATCATCCGTCCCATGTGGGGAATAATAAGGCCGACCCAGTTAATACTGCCGCTCACACAGACCGCAGCTGCTGTAGCCAGGGTGGTGCATATAACAACAAAGATGCGGGCAGCGGGAACATTGATTCCCAGAGTCCCGGCCTCCCGTTCACCCATGGAGAGTACATTGATTCTATAACTGAATAAGATGAGTCCCAGACAACCGGCCAGCATGGGAATTCCTGCAATAAGAATATCCTGATACCGGGCTGAAGCCAGACTCCCCATAAGCCAGAAAACAATAGCAGGAAGCTGATCATAGGGATCGGCCACATATTTGAGAAATGAGAGCATGGCTGAAAAGAGTGAACTGATCACCATCCCTCCCAGAACAAGAGTGATATGTGCCTTGGCATTATATATTCTTCCCACCATAAAGCTGAAAATCACTGCCAGCAGCCCGAAGAGGAAGGAAAAACCAATCGTCATAATGGAGGTACCAAAAAGAATAATCGCCAGTGCCGCACCAAAGCCTGCACCCGAGCTGACACCAAGCATTCCGGAACTTACAAGGGGATTACGAAACAGCCCCTGAAGGGATGCACCGGAAACAGCAAGACTCCCTCCCACAAGCATCCCCAGGATAGCCCGGGGAAGACGGATATAGAGGATAATTCTGCTTTCGGGACCCTCGTCATTAAGCGGCCCGCCCCTGAATACTGAAGCAAGGCTACCCAGAACATCCCCCCCTCCCACAGGATAGCGCCCCACAAAAAGTGAGCCCAGCATGACAAGGAGTGGAACAGAAATGAGAAGAATATAATAAAGGGATTTATGCCTCTTCAGGAACTCCACAGGATTCGGGTACTTTTACGGTGCAGTCCGGAAAGAGATTGTTGTATCCTCTCCCAGGGTGGAACCGTTTTTAGCCTTCAGCTTTCCGGAAATAACAATTGAGTACCCAGAGTCTTTATTCAGATTCTCATGTGCTTTCACTCTGATAATCCGTTTAAACTCAGGCTCAATCTGATCATCAGCCATAAGAACCTCAAGGGCCACCGATTCTCCATTGTCATTAAGCAGGGTAAAACAGCTTCTGTTGTTATCTGAAACCTTCATATTGATAACATTGCTGGTAAAGGTCAGAACAAACTCTGCATCCACCAAAACATCAACAGCAGCTGCAGGAGGATCACTTGAGTCAAGCATTACGGTTTTATCACCGGCGGCAAGAGGTGACAGAACCAGAAGACTGAGAGCAATAAGAACAAAGATTTTTTTCTGCAAAGACTGAAATGACATAGAAACTCCTGAAAAGAAAAGTGTAGTGATGAAAGAGGAGCCGGAATATAATATCCGAATAGGGTGTATCTCCTTTCCAACAGGGAGGCCTGTCAGTTTCCCGAGAGACCCTTGGTACAGACTTATATCCGTACACCGACTGAAGTTCATGGAATAATTTCTACATGAGAAAATCCTTTAGAAAACAACAGTTCGAAGATTTAATTCATACTAACACCGCTATAAGTCTTTCTACAAGAAGTTTCAGAGAATACAAAGCAGACAGGACCTTTCATTGCAGGCCTTTTTCCTTCTGAATTAAAAAAAAAGAATCATCCTGAATACAATTGATGTTATAGTAAATTTTTTGATTATACACACAACCCACTCCATGGTTGAGTTATTAAGGGATTCACACATGAAAACACTGCTGAAAATCTGCCTGATTATTCTTATACCCCTTATCCTTCTGATCTTATGGCTCACCCTCACTGACTATAAGCCTGAAGACCTTGAAGCAGTCTCAATAACTCATCAGAGTCGGGAGACTGCCGGTGATACTCTGGATATTTTCAACTGGAACATCGGTTACGGCGGCCTTGGCCGAGACATGGATTTCTTTATGGATGAAGGAGAGCGCATCAGGGCTCCCCGAGAGGAGTATGTTTCTTACAGAGAAGGTATATACAAGGCCATAAATGAGAGTTCTGCAGAGATCTATTTCTTTCAGGAGATAGACTGGAAAAGTACCCGCTCCTATAAAGATAATCAACTGGAGCAGATTTCAGATATTCTCAGAGGTAAATCCTATGCCTTTGCATCCAATTACAGAGTAAAATATATCCCCTCCCCCCGGATCATCGGCACTCAGTACGGCTCAGTCCATTCAGGCCTGGCAGTATATTCTGATTACACAATGAAGAAGGCGGAGCGGCATGCCCTGCCGGGTAACTATACCTGGCCCAAGAAGATTTTCTTTCTGGACCGCTGCCTGCTTATGACAGTACTACCGGAAAAGTCCGGAAGGGAGTGGGTTCTCATAAACCTTCATACATCGGCCTATGACAAGGGCGGTTTTCTTAAAAAAGAGCAGCTTGAGTTCATAAAAACGCTGGCCTCCGAGGAATTTGAGAAGGGTCGGTATGTAGTAATAGGTGGAGACTGGAACAGCTTTATGCCGGGCACCGATGCTGATCAGTTCACATCCACTGAAACTGCCCAGGAATTCTACCAGCCCCTGCCTGAAGACTGGTCCATGCCGGGTTGGTCCTGGGCTTTTGATCCGAAAGTGGCGACAAACCGTTCACTGAAAGACCCTTATGAGGCGGGAAAGAGTTTCAAATGTGTAATAGACGGCTTCCTGGTATCACCCAATGTTGATATTCTTGAAGTGAAAGGAATCGACCTGAATTTTGCAAACTCCGATCATAACCCAGTTATGCTGCGAGTCGGCATGAAATAGGAAGCAAATGGAAAACATACTTAAAAACAGACAGTACTACAAATTCTGCTTCTATGGTTTTCTGAAAAATCTCCGTTTTTTTGATGCTTTCTTTATCCTTTTTCTTATTGAGAAGGGTTTGAACTTTACACAGATTGGAACTCTTTATGCTCTACGTGAAATTACCACCAATCTTTTTGAAATACCCTCAGGAATCATTGCAGACAACTTTGGCAGAAAGCGTTCTCTTATCGCATCACTTCTTGTTTATATTATTTCATTTCTGATTTTTTATATCTCAGATAACTACTGGCTTTTCTTTTTCGCCTTCCTTTTTTACGGAATAGCTGAGGCATTCCGCTCAGGAACCCATAAGGGGATACTTATGGATTATCTGAAGATAAATAAAATGGATAACATGAAGATTGCCTACTACGGACATACCCGATCCTGGTCTCAAAAAGGCGCCGCATTATCATCCCTTATAGCGGGGATTATTATATTCTATAACGGCTCCTATGAGATGATCTTCCTATATTCTATAATCCCCTATGTAATCAATTTTCTGCTGATAATGTCCTATCCGGGGGAACTTGATAAGTCAACGGAGCAGTCTGTCAGAAAGGAAATTTTTTCCATAAAAGCGACTGTAAAAGAGCTGTTCTCGGTCATCAGAAAGCCGGAAGTATTCTCCATCCTCAATACTTCCGCCACCCATTCAGCATACTTGAAAGCCGTTAAAGACTATATTCAGCCGGTTATGGTGAATGTGATTATACTCATACCTCTTCTACAGGATACTGAGATAGAGAAGAAGAACGGATTATTTATAGGGATCATGTATTTTCTGATCTATCTAATCACATCCAGAGCTTCCAGGATGGCATCACAAATTGCAGGAAACCGGGAGAAGAGCATAGCTCTCACAACCCTTCTTCTTGGTTTTTCATCTGGAATTATCTGCGGAATTCTGTATGGGGTAGAGTTATGGATACTTGCTCTTATAGCATTCATGGGTATTTATATTATTGAAAACATAAGGAAACCGATCCTTACGGGATTTATTTCTGATAATACATCCAATGAGATCCTGACTTCCGTTCTCTCGGTTCAGTCCCAGTGGAAAACCATCATTACAGCCCTGTTGTCCGTCAGCTTCGGGATTCTATCTGACGCCTTTGGAATAGGAGCGGCATTGGCCGGGATCTCATCATTCCTGATGATCTGGACTTTTATTATCAAGGCAGTTAAAGAGCGGAAATAATTGAATAGACCAGAGCCAATGTAAAAGTGGTTTTACTGAGGCATAAATACCACTGGCAGAGTGTCTTACAATTAAAAAACTCCAGTTCCCACTAACCTTTAAATTAGAATGATTGAAAGTCCCTTACCAAGCATCCAAGAGTATAGTGGATGACTCTTTCTCTGACACCGCATAAATGGTATTTACATCCAAGGTTACATTTATCTCTCATGTCATTCCAACTTTAGCAATTAACGAGTCATATTCGATATCAAGGCTCATAATATTTACTGCATCACCAGATGAACCTTTCATTTCAATAGCTATCTGTTTATTATTGAACACCACTACATCACTAGTTTAAACAATTGTATATTTACAGTATATCGAAATAGAGGGATCATCATGAGTTCAGATTATACAGCAATAGATTTTGAAACAGCCCAGGGAAAAAGATACAGTATATGTCAGGTAGGTTTGATTCGGGTTGTTAATGGAAAGATTGTAAAAGAGATTAGTCGATTAGTCAGACCACCGAAAAATTATTACTGGAATCGATTCATTGAAATCCACGGAATAACTGCTAAAGATACAGAAGATGCACCCAATTTTGCGGAAATTTGGAAAGAGATTGAATCCTATATAAGAAATCAGACCGTTGTTGCTCATAATGGAATGGCTTTTGATTTCCCTGTTCTTGAAAAAACTCTGGAATTCTATAATATGCTTCCCCCTTCCTACACAAAAAGATGTACATATAAAATATACAGAAAGAATCTTGCCTCCCTTTGTGATGAATATCAAATTCCATTAAACCATCATGATGCTTTATCAGATGCCAGAGCCTGTGCTCAGTTATTCCATTTTCATATAACGAATTCGAAAATGTTATTATCTTAAGAGAGAAGGATTCAATTGAAAGAAATGATTTCTTGTCCAAAATGATTTTTTTCTTAACCTGTTAAAATGTTTAGAGATTTTAAGAATCCCAGTTTAAAGAGGTAAAACGCAGTGGTAATCTCGTTTCATCAGCGGAGGTCCAAAATCCCCCTGCCTGAGTGGAAAAACAGTGAAAATGATGACTTCCGAAGGGACAAATCAGAAACACCCCCGCCTGAGCGGGGAAAACGGATCAAATAGAGCGCCGATATGCTCGAAAGTGGAAACACCCCCGCCTGAGCGGGGAAAACTCCTCTTCGTCGTCAAATCTGCCGTCTGCGTTAGAAACACCCCCGCCTGAGCGGGGAAAACCCATTTACCAATCACCCAATCGGGCAAATGTAAGAAACACCCCCGCCTGAGCGGGGAAAACGGCGCTTCACCTGTTACGAATTTAGAAATAATAGAAACACCCCCGCCTGAGCGGGGAAAACATCGTTAAGATCTGTTTTTTTTGTATAATGGGAGAAACACCCCCGCCTGAGCGGGGAAAACTTGGAGAAGGAATCAGAAAAGGACTCTCTGGAAGAAACACCCCCGCCTGAGCGGGGAAAACCAAAAACTAGTAAACTGCCTGTATCCAGTTGTGGAAACACCCCCGCCTGAGCGGGGAAAACTTTCAGCATCCATTGTAAATATATTTAATCTCAGAAACACCCCCGCCTGAGCGGGGAAAACGGAGGGCAAATGGTAAATCGTTTTACTAAAAGAGAAACACCCCCGCCTGAGCGGGGAAAACTATTGAAATATCACTAGAAGAGTATAAAGCATGGAAACACCCCCGCCTGAGCGGGGAAAACGATCCAGCCGATAGAATACCTTCACCGGCTTTAGAAACACCCCCGCCTGAGCGGGGAAAACCCAATAATCATCTGGTTTAAGATCTGGATAAAAGAAACACCCCCGCCTGAGCGGGGAAAACAATAACAAATAAAAGGATGTGAGAATGAAAACAGAAACACCCCCGCCTGAGCGGGGAAAACTCTGGAAGCATTGTAAAAAATGTCATTTATACAGAAACACCCCCGCCTGAGCGGGGAAAACGTCGAAAGCTTCGATTGCTGCCAATCTTTCTTCAGAAACACCCCCGCCTGAGCGGGGAAAACATGCCGGAGCCGATTCAGGAGGAATGTATCTTGGAAACACCCCCGCCTGAGCGGGGAAAACGTTCGTAGGTCATGATAGTAACAGGTTTAGCCAGAAACACCCCCGCCTGAGCGGGGAAAACAAGAGTATAGACAAAGGATGAAGAACTTTAATGGAAACACCCCCGCCTGAGCGGGGAAAACTTATTAAACCATTGCTTTAGTTGTGTTATAGAAGAAACACCCCCGCCTGAGCGGGGAAAACCTTAGAATCTGCAGCGTTATAGCTACCGAAACAGAAACACCCCCGCCTGAGCGGGGAAAACCCTGTCCTTCCAGTATTTCCATATCATAGGCGAGAAACACCCCCGCCTGAGCGGGGAAAACCCATTCCCGTCTTCTTCCGCATAAACTACACTAGAAACACCCCCGCCTGAGCGGGGAAAACTCAAGCACTGTAAGATTTATCCCCGATGTAACAGAAACACCCCCGCCTGAGCGGGGAAAACATAATAATCAATAGGGATTAAATTAAAGGTACAGAAACACCCCCGCCTGAGCGGGGAAAACATTAGCACAACGTACCACAACGGGACTACTGGAGAAACACCCCCGCCTGAGCGGGGAAAACCTGGATGTAATCAGGTTCTTCTTCTGTCACTGAGAAACACCCCCGCCTGAGCGGGGAAAACGTCAAATGTCTCTTTGGCGTATTTGTTGATAAGGAAACACCCCCGCCTGAGCGGGGAAAACTGAGCCAGCCTAAAGATATGGATCTTAAAATAAGAAACACCCCCGCCTGAGCGGGGAAAACATCCATGATAAGGGAGGGGAGTAATGAAGATGAGAAACACCCCCGCCTGAGCGGGGAAAACTAGTCAAGTAAAATATAATAATAAATAGTATGCGAAACACCCCCGCCTGAGCGGGGAAAACGCCGTAACGCTAATTGCAATGACAGCCAGATGAGAAACACCCCCGCCTGAGCGGGGAAAACTTCCCTGTCGGCTATTGCCGAGTTCGTTATATAGAAACACCCCCGCCTGAGCGGGGAAAACAGGAGAACGCTCCAGAGGAAGAACAGGAGACTAGAAACACCCCCGCCTGAGCGGGGAAAACATATAGTTTTCTATGGTCAGCCTGATAACAGTAGAAACACCCCCGCCTGAGCGGGGAAAACAATACCATAGACGGAAGAAAGCACAACAGGCAAGAAACACCCCCGCCTGAGCGGGGAAAACCGATCAATGGTAATCTCATAAACTCCGGCGATAGAAACACCCCCGCCTGAGCGGGGAAAACGAACCAGCACTCTTTTGTGGTTCCCTTTAGGTAGAAACACCCCCGCCTGAGCGGGGAAAACACTCTATGGGAAGAAAGCAGCAGACAAATATAGGAAACACCCCCGCCTGAGCGGGGAAAACTCACCCAGGCCATGCCTTTTGGGGTGAGGAATGGAAACACCCCCGCCTGAGCGGGGAAAACCTAACGTCTTTGTTGAAATTCAAAATGGGAATAGAAACACCCCCGCCTGAGCGGGGAAAACTGGCTCGCTCAGACCCCCGGACACGTCTATCCGGAAACACCCCCGCCTGAGCGGGGAAAACTTATTCGGCGGAAGATGAGTCATTTGTATGTAAGAAACACCCCCGCCTGAGCGGGGAAAACTCAGGCAACCGATCATCAACACTTATCCATTCAGAAACACCCCCGCCTGAGCGGGGAAAACTTTATCCAGCTTACACTGCAGGAATATAAAGCAGAAACACCCCCGCCTGAGCGGGGAAAACGTCGGCTATATCATAACAACCCTCTACTATAAGGAAACACCCCCGCCTGAGCGGGGAAAACTGACCCAGAAAAAACCACAAAGACAACAGAATAGAAACACCCCCGCCTGAGCGGGGAAAACTCCGTGTAGGACGGCATGGGGTGATATTTCTCAGAAACACCCCCGCCTGAGCGGGGAAAACTACCTGATAAGCTCCGGCGTCGTATTTCATCAGGAAACACCCCCGCCTGAGCGGGGAAAACGGACATGATACGGCTCCGGGGCAACCTTGCTTAGAAACACCCCCGCCTGAGCGGGGAAAACCCAGCTTCTCGCCGATTTCCTCAGTTAATTGAAGAAACACCCCCGCCTGAGCGGGGAAAACGGAAGCTGGACAGACCCAGTCGCTTGTTATGAAGAAACACCCCCGCCTGAGCGGGGAAAACGCCATGTATGAACGTCACCGGCTGCATTCTCAAGAAACACCCCCGCCTGAGCGGGGAAAACGCTTTTATGATCGCCGCAGCGACTACCGCAGTAGAAACACCCCCGCCTGAGCGGGGAAAACGAATATTCCGCATTCCCTGGGTGTAATCATCAAGAAACACCCCCGCCTGAGCGGGGAAAATGTTCATCTTCGGCAAGTGCAAGCTCACATAGGAGAAACACCCCCGCCTGAGCGGGGAAAACGATCAAAGCGGTACTGAAGTCATGGTCAAAATAGAAACACCCCCGCCTGAGCGGGGAAAACAACAGGAGAAAGCAAAGGCATGACACTCCGTGAGAAACACCCCCGCCTGAGCGGGGAAAACCTTTACTTGTTCAGCTTCGGCGGTTCTCAAACTGAAACACCCCCGCCTGAGCGGGGAAAACCTTCTCCGTCCCAATAAGGAACTATAATATCTAGAAACACCCCCGCCTGAGCGGGGAAAACGCTTATATATCAGGATGTGTCCATGAAGAACTAGAAACACCCCCGCCTGAGCGGGGAAAACCTGCTAAAACTCTGAGAGGTGAAAAAGAATCGAGAAACACCCCCGCCTGAGCGGGGAAAACTTCTGACCTTGAAATAAAGCTGAAAGATATCAAGAAACACCCCCGCCTGAGCGGGGAAAACCAACAAAGGCCTCTGTCTGAGAATTGAGGATAAGAAACACCCCCGCCTGAGCGGGGAAAACGCAAGCTCACATAGGATTGATTCTATTATGTCGGAAACACCCCCGCCTGAGCGGGGAAAACAAACGCCTAATGAATTTGCAAGCTCTGAATATAGAAACACCCCCGCCTGAGCGGGGAAAACTTCTCTGTTTTGATCATCTCCGGTATCAATTGAGAAACACCCCCGCCTGAGCGGGGAAAACCCAGATTTCGTATGACTCCCCCTGTATAAGGCAGAAACACCCCCGCCTGAGCGGGGAAAACAGTGGGGATGTGGTTGCACTGGTATGATCTCTGGAAACACCCCCGCCTGAGCGGGGAAAACCTACTACCTGGAATCTTTCAAGCTTTGAGCAGAGAAACACCCCCGCCTGAGCGGGGAAAACATCAATCAGCCCTCTTCGGAGGGCATCAAGTTTAGAAACACCCCCGCCTGAGCGGGGAAAACATAGGCTTTTGAACCTATAGGGAACTTACCGTAGAAACACCCCCGCCTGAGCGGGGAAAACGGCTGATTCCTGTACTTCTCGGGGGCAAGGTTGGAAACACCCCCGCCTGAGCGGGGAAAACCATATGTATGTAGACACTACCGGGACCAACTGAGAAACACCCCCGCCTGAGCGGGGAAAACGTTAACCGGCAGACTATCTCACCTCTCTCTGTAGAAACACCCCCGCCTGAGCGGGGAAAACTTCGAAGTGATAGTGAAATGATTAAGCAACTGGGAAACACCCCCGCCTGAGCGGGGAAAACCTCTGAATGAAGAATCTTTGATACAGCACTGATGAAACACCCCCGCCTGAGCGGGGAAAACCCTTTGTATGAATATAAACAGTTACTTTTCTGAGAAACACCCCCGCCTGAGCGGGGAAAACGTGCGCATTCCTGTACCAGTTTAGATTTAACCAGAAACACCCCCGCCTGAGCGGGGAAAACTATCGCTATACCCTAAAGACAATGTTGCACCGGGAAACACCCCCGCCTGAGCGGGGAAAACGCCTTCACAAGGGTTTTCTTTCCTAACTGTACAGAAACACCCCCGCCTGAGCGGGGAAAACATCCATGATAAGGGAGGGGAGTAATGAAGATGAGAAACACCCCCGCCTGAGCGGGGAAAACCTCCGACCGGGGAGGTAATCGTAATATACATAGGAAACACCCCCGCCTGAGCGGGGAAAACGCCCTCCTGATGCTCTCTTGCTCTTCCACATAAGAAACACCCCCGCCTGAGCGGGGAAAACCGTAGCAGTTCCATTTCAGGAGGAGCAACCTTAGAAACACCCCCGCCTGAGCGGGGAAAACGGGAAATATCGCATAAAGGGTACGACTGGAGCAGAAACACCCCCGCCTGAGCGGGGAAAACCACCACCATGAACTGTCAGATGCAAAGCTATTAGAAACACCCCCGCCTGAGCGGGGAAAACTCGACATAGACAGGCAGGATGAATGTATAAATAGAAACACCCCCGCCTGAGCGGGGAAAACACCACAATAGATGAAGAGGGGAAAGAGACCGGAGAAACACCCCCGCCTGAGCGGGGAAAACGATGTCCAAAAGACTGTACTATCAATCACCTCAGAAACACCCCCGCCTGAGCGGGGAAAACTCCATCTCTCTTGAGTTCTGCCGTGTAAGTACAGAAACACCCCCGCCTGAGCGGGGAAAACCTCCTCATCAGCAGATGGATTTATATACCGATAGAAACACCCCCGCCTGAGCGGGGAAAACAGTACCCGTCTAAAGTCCCACCATCAGAAAGCAGAAACACCCCCGCCTGAGCGGGGAAAACTGCCTAACAGCTCTTTGGTCCTTGCCAGTGTTAGAAACACCCCCGCCTGAGCGGGGAAAACACTCTTCCATGTAGTATTCATCGTACCCAGTCAGAAACACCCCCGCCTGAGCGGGGAAAACCACTGCTATACCGAGAACACCGATCACCAGGAGGAAACACCCCCGCCTGAGCGGGGAAAACCTCTTCTCGCGCTTTCTTATCCGCTTCAGCTAAGAAACACCCCCGCCTGAGCGGGGAAAACACCAATATATAGTAAGGGTTTGTTAGAGATACACCACATACGGTGTATTTAGATATCCTGAAATTTTTCAAAAATTAGTTGAAGCCCATCAATACTGGCAATTTTTCTTTTTGTGTCGCCAATACCCCAAATTTTATAATAGGGAGGATAATTTACTTTTTGAAAGACTAACAACCCGGATGTAACTGGACAACTATTGATCAAATAATTGATAACACCATCAGCAATATTATCTTTAATACCTGAAACAAAGACATTTGCCCGTGGTTCAATAAACCAGAGTTTCATCCTACCACGAACCGCCGGTGGTAAATCATTAGCTATTACGACAACCACTATTTCATATCCAACATTCGTTTTACATCATTACCTATAATATCCAATATTTTCATATCTAAAACTCTTTGTCTGAATTTTTCAGCAACAAGATATTTATTATATTGACCAGCCATTTCCAGTGTTAAAGAAAAAGAAAGATCAATACATAGATGTTCCTTGTATAGATCTGCCATATCATAAATGAAGGGTAGAGGGCTGCCTGAATGAACAAACCCTATATGTGGGGAAAATCCCATACTGTATATGGCAGAAGTCAAGATTCCATACAATGCGGCATTGGCAGAGCTGAGAATCTGATTGGTAATATCTGATAGTTGAAACTTACCGGGAATAAAAGAACGGCCTTTCCAGCCGACACCATATTCCTCTGCTTTTTGCTCATACAGCTGTTTAACTCGTCTTCCTTCCATGCCCATAAGTTCTTGTAAGGATTTCCGACTAATATCTTCCCCGGGGAATCGAGTTAAAAACATTCTCCTGGCAACTTCAAGTCTTTTCTTGGGAGAAGAAGCCTTTTCCATTTGAACTCTCATGTTCCTGGTATTGGATGTAGGACATTGTCCGACTGCATAGAAAAGCATACTATCCTCCCCCACCCAGCAGACCATACATTTTGAAGCGGCTAAGACCTTTACAGCCTCATGGGTGATACTGGTTCCCGGACCAAGGAGGATAGCATTTAATGATGCAGATGGTATTCGTACAAGATTGCCCTCACAGTCAATCCACTTAACACTGCTATCATCAATTTCCAACCTTCCCCTTTCAAGATAAATATAAGGATATCTATCTTTGACTTGAGGGAGATTGTTCCTTTGGATTTTTATGAATAATCTGTTCTTTTTCGGGGTCTCAACATTCAATGACACTAACCCGTCTATCCCGGTATTTTTTCATCTCTCCAAATTGGAGTGGGACATCATTTAGAGTGATCAAGTCACCGGGATATTCACCATCCAATACATAAAAATCTTTTATCAACCCTTTTTCTTCAGATAATTTTTGAGCAGAATTTTCGGACTCATCTTTTTCTGAGAATATACCCTGGAAAATAAATTCAGAGGGTATACAATTCTTTCGTCCCAGGGAAAGGTTAAAGACAGGAGCCTGAAGAGCAGCAGCTATATCAATTGCCAGGGAGTCTGGAAGCTCCTGGATCACAGCAAAAACGGCATCCTGGAGATAGTTCCGGTATGTCATCTTAGTCCCACCGCCAATAGCTTTTTTACCATCATTTGTTTTAGGAATAAAGTTTTTCTCCCAAATATCTTTATCATTGTACCCACTGCCAACCATCTGAAAATCCATAAGAAAGGATTCTTTATCCTCTCTTTTTTTATAGGAAATGACCGATTGTGGATATTCTGATAATACCTGTAGGAGATCAATCTGAGGTCCTTTTGCTCCGAGAGCCGCAAGAATTATTCCAAAAACTCCTGATTTTGTTGGAAATGCCAAGGTATCCCTCATTCCGAACTGGGAATCATACCCCCAGGACTGCAAGGGACCTTCAAGCCATAATAAGATGTATTTACTCATATGATCCCTTCACTGCTTCCACTATCCTTTTAATGAGATGATCTATACTAAAATTATCATCCTGCCCCCAAGCAAAGCCATTGATTTTATTGAAAAGGGACCCTGATAATTTCTCCTTTTTATCCAGATAATCATTTAGCGCTTCGATACTGGGCTCCAGGTAACCTTTACCCGATGACCTTACAGGCTTATCAAAGGAAGCCTGGATTCCCTGTCCTCTTCGAATATTAACTCTGGCATAATCCCATGGGTTATAGCCCGCCTGAGTGGTCTGACGGGCACCGGGGACAGCGACATACAGGGCTTTTATGAAAGCTGTCAATGCCTTTTCAAGTTCCTCATCATCTCCTAAAGTATCTACTAACTGGCCTAAATCAAGACCGATATAACGATAGTATGTGGCAGAATTAAACTCCAGACTTCCCATATGAGAAGAACCGGTTTCAAGCTCCTCACTGATGGGATAATCATCCAGGGCGGTAAAGAATTCCACTTCATTGCTGACCTTATGAGTAGAGATAGCATGAGAAAAAGAGGCTGCCGCCTCCACGTTTAATTCTGCGGCCTGAGCAACCATTCGTCCAAATAAGGCAATATCCAATCCATCCAGCCCCGGATTAAATGCTTTTTTATGGGTTTTAATGATATCTTTGTCTTTTTCAGTCAGAGTATATTCTTTATCTTTTGCTAACAGAGCTAAAGCTTTACTCTCTGTATCACTGAAAAAATGGAGTGTATCTTTGCTTAAAGCATTTGATATTATTTCACTGCATACCTTAGCCTGCTCCTCTGTTGCTCCAAGAAGAAGGCACTCTTTTTCAATTTTCTGGGCTATGTGTTTAGTGCGGGTAGCAATGTTGATACCAAAATCTTTCATACTGAGACGGATCTGTCTTTTCCAGGATTGGCTACTGACTCGAGCTCGTGTGACACCACCGACAACTGCTGTTTTTGGAGAGCCGACATCATCCCTATTCAGGCAGGTTACCGGAAAGCTCTGCAAAATGTGAAATTCAACTTTTAATCCTCTATAATTACTCTTTTCCATATTCTCTCTCCTCTTTATTTAATTTCTGTTAAAGGTCTTAATTGCAATAATCCAAAACCAAAAGCCTTAGCTCTCCCGATTCCCATCTCAAAAGAGTGATTGAATACACTCCTGTCTGTCACTTCCAGAGTTCCCATAAAAGTGGCCTGATTATGAACAACAGTGTGTTCGCCCTTTCGAAAATCCTGCAATCCAGTCTCACTGACTGCCAGATGATCTGTTTGAGTTCTAAATCCCCAAACATCCTGTCGAGATAAAAACCATTTTTTCAGTTCAGTCTCCCCTCTCACAGGTATCATTTTTTTTGAACCTGTTTTTCTAAAAACCGGATTAAGTCTTACAGAAAAAGCATATTTGGAGTTATTTAAAAAATCTTCGGGAACAGACTTCGATTCGAGCTCACCACATTCAGGAATTTTCGGGGCATTCCTTGATAGGATAAGAATTTTTCTGTATTGAAAGTTCCCTCCCGCATCCAAGTATAAAAAGGTTCTGGAATCACCAGGAAACAGGGTATAAACAACTCTATGAATACTGTATGCATCTTTGATTTTAAGAGTTTTAATATCCCCGGGAGATAATTTTAGTATTGATGCAATCATTTCTCGGCTCCCTTACTGCCATAGAACTCCTGAGCCCAGGAGGCACGGATTTTGTCCCTCTTCCAGTCAATGTCGAAGCTGAGAATTTCATCCAGTAATCTGGCATGTGAAAATGGGGTTTCTCTTGATTGAAGCAGTCTGAGATTGGACCTTAATACTAGAATCAGCTCCTGACTATCTTTGCAAGTCAAGAGTCTTCTTAATCTGCTATGTCCCGGACCTCGCTCATCATCAGAAGGGCCATTACGAACATCAAAAGCGATGGCCAGGGCACGACCCAAGCCTAAAGGGCCATCCTTTCCTGACTTATGTTTTGCCAAAGAAGCAGCTATCAAGGCATAAGATTTTCTTTCTCTATCATTTTCAAGATCAACCCACCGGCTTAGAATTTCCCAGCTTTGGTATTCTGTATTTTCATTATCAGCCTTTTTCAATTTTGCACCAAAAGATTTATTCTTCTGATTCTGGATCGTCTCTAACACATAACCGACAAAAGCATCACTCTTTTTAATCTTATTATCCTGCAACATCCTCACCATCCTCCTTCAATTCACTCAGATATTTACTTAATTTTGGTTTACATTTTGCCCATGCGGCCATTTGCCTGGCCGTAACAGAGGGGCAATATTTGTCATATGATTGATACACATAGGATGCAAATTTCTTTCTTAAGACCAGAAGTTGTTCACGATCTTCACAGAAATCTAATAAGTCCTGAAAGTTTCTTTCACAACGGGACCAATAGTCATATTTGGCTTTTTTGATCAGATTTTCGTTCTTTACCTTCAATTCTTTATGGTAACTGTTCATGCAGGAATAAATAGCCTTATCTAATCTATTCAGTTCCTGCATCTCATTTCTCAATCTGAAATACCAGGGTTCTCCCAGTATCTCTGAATTCAGACTGAATGAAGAGTCACTATAATCATCTGTTCCGGAACAGTATTGCTCCCCGGCATTACTGCTAACCATGATACCCCCAGTCCAGATTCCGATATCATCGAATGTAGTTTTGATCCTCTGATAGGCAAGCTTCAATTGATAACAGAGAAAATCTTCCTCTTTTTGCATGAATGATAATAATGAGGGAATACTCCTCCATGATTTTTTTTCATGGGAGACCCAAATGGCCTTAGGGGTTTTATCATCTGGTTTTACTGTTACTGATGGATCCCACACTCCTTCATTGTGACGATCGTGAGCGATGCCCTCAGAATAATGGATTCCTTCATCAGCTATTAAAACAAAACGGGAATAGGGTATTAATCTACCGAAATAGGATTTCTTTAGTTTCTGAGAGACGAGATCATCTTCCCCTGCTGGTGGATTTCCCCAGGGGGGATCTCCCAATCCATCAGGAAACATTCCCATGGATGAAATGTCCTGATGAGTGAAAAGATTCATGAATATTGTTTCCGGAATATTATTGCCACTATAGAAAGAGTGCTGATATCCCATATATCCTAGCGAGGGGCCTGATTTTCCTGATGTTTTTTTTCCATTTTCTTTTGTCTTCCCCATATATCCCGGGGTAAGAACAACAGAGTTATCTGATTTTTTTCCTGAGAAGGCAAAGCTGTTTACCTGAAGAACCAATAATGCAATACCGGCATCATCCAGGGATCGCTCTATTTGGCTTTTAAAGAGTACCGTTGTATTACCAGTAGAAATTTCAGGAACAAGAGCTCCTGATGTTTGTATTTCGGCCTTAATAATGGCGGGAATCTGTAGAAATGGGTTTTCACCATATAGCCAGAAGTAATTTTTATTATTCTCAAGATACTCCACACAGGCCTTAACGAGTCCGTCGACTCCCAAGCGCTTCCATTCATCATCATCCTCGGGAGTGACTGCTGCCTGAGTAATTGCCAGCAGAAGTTTCATTATGGAAATCTTCTGAATTGGATTCCCACCCAGTGTAGCCAGTGTTAGATCAGAGAAAATTTGTTTTAGACTGACCATCCCTGTATGAGCAACAGGAATCCACTTTTCTTCTACCAGGTTGTACCGATTTTCAATCATTTCTTATTCCTTTTTTATGGCTGTATACCCCAGCGATTTTGAATAGGACAAATTATATTTTTCATTGCTGCTGTTTCCCTTAAAGCCCGCTATGGTTCCACTTTTTTCCAATATAGCTATTCGAATAGGAGATTCATTACCATCACCCACATATAGATAAGGAGATAGCCAGGAGAGGTCCCTTGTATTTGAAGGTACGGGTGCCTTATATTCGGGCACTGATATAATTCTATTTGCAAGAATGGCTGATATGTTTTTTCTATCAGATAATGTGAGATTATTTTTATGCTTCAGGACGATTTCTTCACCGTCATAAAAGGTGATATTCCCCGTAACCAGATCACTCCTCTCATCTAATAGAAGAACATCACAGGTTTGAATCTCCGAATACCGGGTTGCTGCTCTCAGATCCGATCGGGTAATACCGGCTTTCGCCATTCCGAGAAAGGCAAAACGCTGCAGTTTCTCTTTCTCCTTGATCAATTCTTTTTTTACAGCTTCCAATTTACCGACATCCTGACGGGGGGCATATGTTTCTTCTATCAGATGTCGCATATCATCGGGAAGACAGATTTTGACCTCCTGACTCCAAACTTCGAAACTTCTTGCAAGCACATAGGGGGAGTAAATATAAGAACTGATAGCGAAAGCTGTTATAGGATCATCATCAATTTCAGACCTCAAGGGGGATAAGATATAGGCCTCTCGTTTTGATTCATCGCCACGAAAAGCATCCACATCTCTGTGACGCCAGAGGCGCCCGATTCTCTGCAAAATCATATCCGTCGGTGCCAGGCGGGTAATCAACATATCCGCATCAATATCAAGAGACTGTTCCAAAACTTGTGTCCCTATAAGGATTTTCCCGATACCATCAGAATCAATCCTGCCCGGTTTTCCAAATATTTCGACCCACTGATCATCAAGTTTTTTTCGCTCCATCCTTGAGAACCGCGAATGCATCAGGCCAATCTTTATGTTATTTTCATGAGCCCAGGGAGCTAATTTTTTATATACGTTCTGCGCTTCGTCAACGGAGTTCTCAATCCAGAGAATATATTCACCTCTGATGGCTCGCTCCCTGGTAAGGAAATAGGCGTTCTTATCCTCAGAAAGAAGTTCTATTTTTACAAAATCCCTCTCCTCCGAGCCTGGATTGACCTTTAGGAAATCACCATTTTTTGTAACAGCGGTAATCTGTGGGTAGGATTCATCGACAATGGGGTGCTCGTCATTTTTATTAAATAATTTCAACTTCCGAGAACTTGTCAATGTGGCACTCAAAATGATGACAGTGCAATCCAACTCCACCAGTGAGTTTATTAAATGATCCATAATCGTTCCGGTATAGGCATCATAAGTATGGACTTCATCCAAAATTACAATTTTTCCTGCCAACCCGAATGTCCGTACAAAACCATGCTTAACATTCATCACTGCCATCAAGGCCTGATCAATAGTACCGACTGCAAAGGGCGCCAGGATTCCCCTCTTCCTGGATTGATACCAGGAATAACCAGGCTTTGCATCTTCACCCATATCTGTTTCACAAAGCCAGGCATTTCCATGTAGGAGTAATGTGTTATGTCTATCTTGCTTTTCAAGAATTTTATTTAAGAAAGAATCCACTCGATCATGAATTTTTTCTGATGTGAGTTGTGTCGGTAGAGCAAAATAAATACCCGTTCCCTGTCCTTTCTCCATCATGTTGTACGCAGCAAACAATGCAGCTTCAGTTTTTCCCTGTCCCATTTGAGCTTCTAATACATATACACCAGGAGTCTTCACAATTTTGATAAGAGACGTTTGAAGCGGTCTAGGTGAAAAGGAAAAGACATCGGTAAAGGATAATCCTTTTTTTATTTTTGGCTTAATAAATCCTGCATAATTCACAGCCATTTTGACTTGTTCTGTTAATTTGCTGTCAGCGAAATCAGGATTATCAAATATAGAGCCTGATGCAATCCAGTCGGAAACAGTAGTCAGACCTGAAAGAAGCGCTGCTGATAGATCATTTTTTATGACAGGCCATTTTTTACCAAAAATGTCCATTTCAAAGCTAATCAACTCATTTCTAAGATTCTGCCAGGGGGGGCCACCTGTTATTTGATCATCAGGCAGAGGTACCTTCTCTGGGCTGACTCCATGATGACGACCTGCAATCTCAGGTATAAACCTTCCAAGCCCATATAGAGCGGCTTGACTGATACCCCAATGCCAGCTTGAATTTTTTTCTAAATCTGGATCAATATTGATTAGATCCGGATGTGAATTTCTTTTACAACCCATATTTCTTCTAATTTTTTCCTGAAACATCGGATTGATTTTACCAATATCATGCAGAGCAACGACAAGTTCCGAACCTTCTGAAAAGAGTCTATCTTTTAACTCAACTGGATAACGACTTAATAATTCACAGGCGACCAGCCCTGCAATTTTACAGTGTGTAGCAACATCTACTCCGGGTATATTTTTACCTTGTGAATCAGTCATAGTCTTAGCGAAACAATCAGCTAATGAAATCGAGATATTTTGCTTAACGAGTTTGTCATTTAACTTTACTTTTCCAGCTAATCTCATTCCATCCTCTCAAAATTTATAAATCATGATTCTTATCATACTGTTCCATTAGGGACATATAGTGTCCCTAGATGAATTTTCCTGCCATTTCCTGAATTTTATATTGCCAGATCTTTCTGAACTCAGGTGGGCCAAGGACCTCTGCTTCAACATGATATGACAACACAACTCTGAGTATTTCCTCATAAGATTCCACTGGAAATGAGATATCAACCTTCTCTTCTGTGACTTCGACAGACTGCTCCTCATGCCAGATTTTCCCTTTGACAAGACTGATTGCCTTCCCTGTAAACCGGAGAAATACTGTCTGACAATTCTTTTTGTTTAACATTATGCCAAAACTGCTATTCAAAGAAATGGCCAGTTCATCACTCTTCATCTCTTTCTCAAAGGACATATCGGTACAAGACCATCTGATGATTCTGGAGACATGAAAAACCCTGAGTTCTTCTCTAAAATGGCACCAGGCAAAAAGATACCACTGTCCATCACTATTGCGCAGATGAGAAGGCTCAATCATTCGTGTTTGGGTCAGACCTTTCAAATTCCTATATTTGATTCGAATCTGATGAGATTCATTAATCGACTCCATCAGATCATGGAAAAGATTCGGATCAATGACCTTCTCTTCAGACATCTCATAACTTATATGACCAGTCAATTCCATGATATTGTCAGAAAGAGGAAGGTTCAGGCTGTCACGAATCTGATGACTATCAAAGGGAAAAAGAAAATGATTATTCATGATGCTCTTTATCAATGACAATAAGAGCAGGCTCTGATCGGCTTGTTTCTTTTGCAGGGAAATGCGTTCTTTTTCAGAAATTGAATATACTGATGAAGCCCCACATGTACAATGCAGATTGATATCCAATCTGTCTCGGAGATATTCGATATCCCGTTTGATCGTTCTGGATGTCACTTCAAATTTCTCAGCTGTTTTATGAACCTGAAATGTTTTTCCATTATTAAGAGTATTTAGTAGATAAAGAACTCGTTCGGTTTGACTCAAAGGTATGCCTATTTCATTAATAAACTAATGGATTATCTTTAGTATGCATAAGTTCATTCAGATATCAACACATTTATTAGATACACCTTATTTTATTCGAGATTCCTCTTTAACTGACTAATTTAAATACAAAAAGGGATATGAAAGGTGCCGGAGGCAGCCCCCACTGGGGGCCGAAGCGGGAGCGGAGCCTGGAGTAGCCCGGCCCCGCCTTTAGGCGGGGTTTTGCCAGACTTTTAAAAAAAGAGAAATTAACCCTAGTCCGTAGTCACCGACTTGGCCAGGTTACGGGGCTGATCAATGTCCCGATCCAGAGCCAGGGCTGTGTAATAACCCAGAAGCTGACAGGGAACAATGGTCAGCAGAGGAGACAGCAGGGGATCGGAGTCGGGAACCACAAAGAGTTTATCCGCAACCCTTCTCAGAGTCTCATCCTCATAATTCGAGATGACAAGAACCCTGCCGTTACGGGCACGGACTTCCTGAATATTACTGATGGTCTTTTCCTGATAATCACCCTTTGTACAGATAAATACGGAAGGGATATCCTCGGAGATAAGAGCAAGGGGGCCATGCTTGAGTGACCCTGCACTGTAGGCTTCGGCATGAATATAGCTGACCTCTTTAAGCTTAAGGGCTGCTTCCATGGCAACGGGGAAGTTAATCCCTCTACCCATATACATAACCGAGTCATGCTCCTTAAGTTCGTCAGCCATTGCCTTGATCTCTTCTGCTTTCTCCAGAATGATTCTGATCTTATCGGGCAGAGCCATCAATTCATTCACCAGCTCCTTACCGCGAACCAGAGAGATGTCCCGGGTCCGTCCTATCATAAGAGCCAGAAGGGCCAGAACAGTAACCTGACTGGTAAAGGCCTTGGTACTGGCCACAGAGATTTCAGATCCAGCATGGATGTAGGCACCTCCATCTGTCATGCGGGCCAGTGTAGAACCGACTGCATTAAGGATACCGAGGACACGCCCCCCCTTCTGCTTAATCTCCTGAACGGCGGCGATTGTATCTCTTGTTTCACCGGACTGGCTGATAGCCACAAAGATTGTGTCTTTATCTACAATGGGATTGATGCCGCAAAGCTCTGAGGCATCAGAAACTTCAACGGGAATACGTGCCAGATCTTCTATGATATATTTACCCAGTTCACCGGCATACATGGCTGTACCCATGGCAAGAATATGGATTTTTTTGATGTCATAGAAATCGCGTTTATCCATATTGAGTCCACCCAGAAGGGATGTTCCATAATCGGGGAGAAGACGCCCTCCCCTTCCCATGGCACGGAAAACCGATTCAGGCTGTTCAAAGATCTCTTTTAAAAGAAAATGGGAAAATCCCTGCTTGTCGATACCCGCTACATCCAGATCAAGCCGTTCAACACTCTTGTCTATCTGCATATTCTGACGGTTTACAACACGATATTCATCGCTGTTGAGAACTACCATTTCACCGTCTTCGATAAAAATAGCATGCTGTGTATATGTAGCAAAAGCCATTGCATCGGAGGCCAGAAACATTTCATTCTGTCCGACCCCGACAACCAGGGGAGATCCATTTCTGGCACCGATGATCATATCCGGATGTTCCTGGAAAAGGATAAGCATTCCGTAGGTTCCGTCCAGTCTGTCCAGAGCCATTGAAACGGCTTTCTCGGGTCCGTATTCCAGATAGGACTCCACCAGGTGGGCTACGACTTCGGAGTCAGTCTCACTGTGAAAAATATTGCCTTTGGCAAGCAACTCTTTTTTAAGAATGGCAAAATTGTCGATGATTCCGTTATGAACGATCGCAACCTTCCCTTCGGGTCCGCTGTGGGGGTGGGCGTTCTCTGTGGTAACTCCACCGTGTGTGGCCCAGCGGGTATGACCGATTCCAATTGTGGAGGAATATTTTTCAGTGATTTTTGCTTCAAGGCGGGAGAGCTTACCCTCCTCCTTTACAACTTTGATCTTCTTGCGGTGAAGTATACCGATTCCCGAAGAGTCATAACCCCTGTATTCCAGCTGTTTCAGTCCGCGCAGCAGTACAGGAACAGCTTCCTTGTTTCCTAAATATCCGACTATTCCACACATTATATGACTCCTTGAGGTTAACCATAGATGATTCTTCTGATCTGACGGATGCTCAATGGTTTTGCACTGAAGCGCCGTTCTGTCAGATCACTCTGTATCCGTTTATAAATTTCAGTATTCTTCAGCCCTTCTTTCTGCATCTGTTGATGCCTGCGGCTGATAAAAGATGGCAGATCATCCGAAAAATAATCTCCCAGATCATCCAGGAGGTGATTGAGAACCTCTTCCTCCAGGGGGTAACTGGAAAGGAGATGATTGCGGAAATTTTCATCTATTTTGATCTTTGCCATAAGCTTTATATACTTCATACATCGGTATTTTTCTATAAACAAAAGGGCTAAACCCTCAAACAGGGTATATTTTTACCCGATATCAGGTACGTTTAACATATAAATCAATATGAATCCAAAAAAAGAGTCAGTAATATTTATTTCCCTTATATGTAAAAAGCTTTCTGAGAATATATCTTGATGTTTTATTAAGAAGGGGAGGACAGCTGAATCAGCTCAGAGAACTGATTCAGCCATATCTGCCGCTGAGGGCAGCCTGAAAAAGATCAGCCAATCAGTTTCTTTCTGATATCTTTAACTTCCTCTTCGTCCAGTCCCTTATCAGTTTCGCCACGCTGAAAGTCCAGCTGTATGCGCAGTCTCTTGTGGATTGATGCATTCAGGGGATAGCGGAAAGTATTGAAGAGAACAAGACCGAGTAGAAACAGTGGAAAGAAAATGACAATAAACTTGAGTGCTGTAATCAGAGTCTCAGGCTGTTCCATCATAATTTTCTTTGTGATTCCGTTTTCTGAAATATCCTGAGGTTTGATATAGCCGGAAATATCCAGAATCTGGGAGACAATAAATATCCCGATAGCCGATGAAAATTTCCTCATGAAGGTCATAATACCGCTGAAGGAGCCTGAGATACGTTTACCGAAAGCCAACTCTCCCGCATCGGTGACATCAGGATACATTGTCCAGGGCATAACCACACATCCGATTATCCCGCTGCCGATAATAACTGCGATGACATAGATACTCCATGAGGGCCAGGCAGTATTCATCATTCCTAAAAGGACAGCTCCTATGGCCCATAAAACAATAGAATATTTTAAAACAAAGGTCTTATCCTTCACGGTGGCAATCTTAATAACTGCCGGAACAAGGACAATTTGAGTAATCAGCATGGCACCCAGAACATAATTCAGTTCATCAGGGCGGTTCAGGTAGTAATTCATAAAGTAGGCAAATACTGTTGAGATTATATCCATTGCCAGAAAGGCAAAAAGATAGATGGCAATAAGGATACGGAAGCTTCTCAGTTTAAAGGGCTTCAGCAGAGCCGTAAGGTCAAACCTGCTTTTTTCATGGGGTACGGGAACCCTCTCTTTGGCTACGAAGAAGATGAGAATAAAGGGGACTGCAAAAAAGATTGCAAAGGTAGCCGCCATGGCCATATAACCGGCCCTTTCATCCTGAAACATCTTTACGACTTCCAGAGGCAGAACCGCACAGAGGAGGCTCGCAAACTGGGAGAAGAACAGTCTGGTACCGTTGATAACAGTTCTCTCTTTGTAATCATTACTGATCTCACTGGACATTGCTGAATAGGGGACCATAACAATAGTCTGTATGGTCGAATAGAACAGATAGGAGATCAGAACATATACAAAGCGGGCTGATTCCATCTCAAAAGCAACGGGATACCAGAGAAAGAAAAAGGAGATGAGGATTCCGAAAAATCCAATCAGAAAATAGGGCTTTCTCCTCCCCCACTTTGTCCTTGTGTTGTCGGTAATAACACCCATAAGGGGATCTGATACTGCATCCCAGATCTTACTGATCAGGATAACAGTACCGGCCAGGGCTGGACGGATTCGGACCACATCGGTTAAAAAAATAAGATAGTAGAACCCGATGATTAACTGGGCTCCGCCTCCATAAAGATCTCCCGATGCAAAGATATACTTCTCTTTACGGGATACTTTTTCATTCATACTCATTTTAAAATTCCTTTTTTGTCATTTCCTTGAAATTCAGATTAAGACTGGACTCACCACATTCCAGTTTGATCTTCTTCGGTTTTCTCTGTACCTTTCCCCAGGGGGATTCCAGACGCTGAAAATCTAGAGACTGATCCTTGCCGTCGATTCTGAAACTGCCCTTCCACTTCAGGTCGTATTCAGAATTTCCATAATTAAAAATCAGATTCTGATTGTAGTATTCAGGTTTAACTGCCGAAATTTTTGCCTTGAATTCATCAAAGCTCCCATCCTCATTACTGCTGCCCAGGATACAGACCCACCAGGTACTTCTCCCTTCCTGAATCAGTTCTGAAGGATTATTATCAGCTCTTTTAAGATCTGAAGCTCCGATGAGTGCGCAGTAAGTATTACCAATACGCCCCAGGGCGCGATGTCCCTTAAGAAAAGCTTCATCAAAGAGATCAGACGGGAACCAGGCATGAGTAAAATGATGAAGATGTTTCTCCATAAAGCCCTTCTTTTTGGGAAGCTCATAGAGACTCATACCTACATTCTTATATTGCACAGAATGGGGATTACGTCCATTACCTACCCAGTTGTTGGGAGAGAGGCTTAAGAGCTCATCATCCCCGAATGAAAGCACCGCAGGATGGGTTGTAAAAACATTGATATCCTTGCTGAGGGTGGCGGTCCAGATATGGTGCTGATCCCCATAATCACCGGGATGATAGGCACAGGCGGTGGACATCATATAATTCTCAGTACGGAAGGTATAGGTATTGGCCCGCTGTATGGCAACACCGTTAAAAACGGGATTCAGGGTTTTAGATATAAAGGGGAGGATTCCCGATTTTCTGAGTACCGGGTTTGCCAGAACATCAAGGCCCCTCAGAAAACGGTTCTTCTCCATCTTCCAATCTTTGTAGAGTGTCATGGTGCCCATTACAGATTCAGGATTGGAAAAGGCTTCCATGGCCCATTGATAGATCACAGTATCTCTGCTCTTCATATCAAAACCAAGACTCTTCATCTCAGCCAGATTGATTCCGTTGGAAGTTCTGATCTCTGCCGGGCTGTGGTCCTGTCCGATCTGCTTGATAACCGTAGGAACCTCATAATTCTGCATTAGGAGAAAGTGGGCAGACAGGGTTGAATAGTCATACTCTTTGATATTACCAAAGCCCCAGATAGACTCGGTAACCTGCAGAGTGTCGGCTCCCATGGGGGACATTTTCTGACGTTCATAACAACGGCCGCTGGAGACATTAAAACAGCCCTTCCAGCTGTGCATTGCAATATCAGTAAGAAAGAGATCCATTACCAGGGTGGTCTTCCTTACAATTTCCTCATCAGCTGTAAAATCTATCAGATTGCACAGTGCAGGGAGATCCTCCTCATAATAGACATTGGAATGCCACTCTATAATTCCCCAGTCCCAACGGTCAGACATCCATTTCAGGACTCTCGCTCCGGAGTGCTCCACCCGCTCCAGTCCAGTCATACCATTATTGGAGAAGATCTCCTCTGGATAGAACTGACCGGCCAGATACTCACAGGAGGCAAACAGAATCTGATGATTCTCGCTCCAGAGACACATGCTGTCATCTCCCGGCTCATCCATCCAGTATTTAAATGCCAGAAAGCTCTTTTTCATTACGGCAAGGGTCTCTTCACTGAGCAGATCCCGGAACTGATAGAGGATTCGTATGAGAGTTGCCATTCTAAAATCAGCGCAGTCCTCACGGCTGTCTACATAGGCACAAAGTGTAAGTATCCCCGATTCATCAATTTTCTCTCCCCTGGCAAGTGCCTCAATTTCAGGAATACACTTAGGGGGTCTCGAAGCTTCTACACTGTCCATTAATTATCTCCTTTGCTTAGGTAAAAATGAATCCAGATGAGCAAGGCTTATGCCTATACTCTTCCAGGGAGCGGCACTGTCCTGCTCAATGGCGGCATACTCAACTTCCGCCTCCTCACAGGCTTCCAGAATCCCCTTAAAGTCCAGGTGCCCCTCTCCCAATTCGCAGTCCCGGATACCGGGATTCCAGATAGGCCCCTTAAGAGTCATATCTCTTAGATGCACACCCTTAACCCGGCCTTTCATACTGCGGATAAAGGCGGCAGGATCATGACCGCTCCTCTGCAGCCAGTAGGTATCCAGAACAAAGCCCACATACTCTGGATCCAGTTCTTCGAGAAGTATGTCCATACCGTCGATTCCCTCTTCGCCTGCCAGAGGAACAAACTCAAAGTTGTGATGATGAAAAAGAAGCTGTATCCCCTCTTCCTTCAGCTTACGCCCAGTCTCGTTAAGTATGCCGGCATACTCCTCCAGCCCCTCTCTGCCCTTCTTCAGATATTTAAAACTGATAACGGAGACCACAGCCCGTGGGCATTCGAGGAGCTTATGAAACTCGATGGTCCAGTCAATATCCTTGAGAATGGTATCCAGTTTGATCTGAGTACTGAGAACATTGATTTTATCTCTTTTCCTCAGTTTATTGATGTGATTTATTACTTCAGGAGTGAATTTGATCCGGGCCAGCTCTATGCCGCTGACTCCGGCCTTTTTCATCTGTCTGAAGGCTGTATTCCGGTCTGAAGCTTTCTTCAGAGATTTCCGGATGGTGAAGGTCTGTAAAGCCAGCTCGGTATTCATTATTTCATATCCTTCATATCTACAAAGTCCATGTCGTCAAAAGTGATATTCTCACCGCACATTCCCCAGATAAAAGTGTAGTTACTTGTCCCCACTCCGGAATGAATAGACCAGCTGGGAGAGATAACAGCCTGCTCATTACTCATCACGATGTGGCGTGTCTCATCGGGCTGTCCCATAAGGTGAAAAACCTTTGTCTGCTCTTCCATATCAAAGTACATATAAACTTCCATCCGTCTCTCATGAGTATGACAGGGCATGGTATTCCATACGGAGCCGGGCTCCAGAATGGTCATTCCCATTACCAGCTGACAGCTCTGACATACTGCGGGATGAACAAACTGATTGATAGTTCTCTTATTCAAATTAGCCTCATCACCAAGGTGCACCTTATTGGCCTTTTCAAGGTCAATAAGAACTGTGGGGTATGTATGATGGGCCGGGGCACTGTTCATATAGAATTTAGCGGGATTGGAGGCATCATCACTCTTAAAGGAGACTTCCTTCACACCCATTCCCACATAAGCACCTTCCCTGCTGCCTATCTTAAAAACTTCACCATCCAGAACAAGAGAACCTGCTCCACCTATGTTGATGACACCCATTTCACGACGTTCCAGAAAGAAGTCCACACCCATCTCTTTTCCGGCTTCCAGAGTAAGAGTCTCTGCAGAAGGCATAATACCTCCCACCATAATTCGGTCTACATGAGAGTAGGTCAGTTTGATCTCGTCCTGAACAAAAAGAGTATCCACAAGATATCGTTTTCTGATCTCCTGGGTTGTATACTTCTTTGCATCCTCGGGATGGTCTGCATACCTGATTTCCATATCCATAATATTAACTCCTAGCGGCTTTCTCTTATTCTATTGTGAAAGTCCAGGAAGAGCTTTTCTCCTCCGAACTCAAATTCCATAGTTTCGGCCTTGCGTTCAGCCTGAATATAGGATGAATCAAAACGATTGTATTCAAGATTCTGAATCTCACCATCAACCTTAAAATCTCCCTGCCATGTCAATTCCAGTTGATGGTCATTGCTGGCATAGGTCAGTCTCTTTTTCTCATAGCTCACAGGATTCTCCATAATACGCTGCCGGAAAGAATTAAAGTCTCCCTCTTCATCTGCTGTGGAGATCTCTGTGATCCAGAAGGCTTCAAGCCCTTCCTGAATGACTTCACGCCGTCCTTCAGGGTCAGATATTGTTCCGTCTTTGGTCAATTCTTCGGGTATGATGTAAGTGATAGGATTTTTTGTGCTGACACCCACATAAACATCTCCCAGGCGACCGAATATATGCTTTTCTTCAAGGATAACCTCATCAAAATACAACTCTGGGAACCAGAAATGGGTATAGGGAATAATCCTCTTCTCCATAAGCCCCGGTTTCTCGGGAATATTATACAGACTCATATTGATATTTCTATTCTGAACAGAGTGAGGCAGTCTTCCTTCTCCAGCCCAGTAGGTGGGAGAGTTTCCGTTAGGCCCCTTTTCATCCGGCCATACTGCAGGATGAGCCGAAAAGATGCTGAGATCATTACTCAGAGTAGCCTGCCATACAGCCTGCTGATCTCCATGAGTACCGGGATGATAATTCTGACTGGTGGACATGAAAAAAGAGTCATTTTTGAAGGTATAGACATTCCCTCTCTGAATGGCATTACCATTACTTTGAGGATGAAGCACTTTACTGATTACAGGGAGAAGACCCAGACGGCGCAGTGCAGAGTAGTTTATCATAGTAAAAGCATTAAAAGAGCTCTGAGACAGAAGATCATACTCATTTATGATATCGACCGTATTGCTGATAATTTCAGGATTTGTGAAAGATTCCATGGCCCACTGCATCATGATCTGATGGGTCTCCAGGCCTATCAGCCCTTCCCCCTTAAGTTCACTCACATTCAGACCATTGGAGGCCTTGATAACCTGTTCACTGTGATCCAGACCGATAAGACGGATTACCTCGGGAACCTCGTAGTTTTCAATAAACTGAAAACCCAGATCCATCCCTTTTCTATCTTCACCACCCAGAGGGTAGCCCCAGATATACTGAGCCACACTCTTCATAGAGTTATTTTGCCCGCTTTTTCTATTATTTTCATAGGCTCTGCCGCTGGTTGTAAGGAATGTACCCTTATAAGACTGAGTAGCCAGATCATGAATGAGAAGGTCCATAATGATCTGTGTCTTTGTGATGATTTCGTCATCATCGCTTAAATCGATGAGATTGCTCATAGGCCCGATATCTTCCACATAGTAGACATTGGAGTAATACTCGGTAAATCCATAGTTCCAGCGCTGTTCCAGCCAGGTAAGGACGCGTTCCCGCCCCCTGGCCTGATGTTCCCTGCCGATGAGACCATCATTACTGAAGATTTCGTCGGGGTACAGCTTTCCAGCCAGAAGCTCAGCTGTGGCGAAAAGTATCTGATGGTTCTCACTCCAGTAACACATGCTGTCGGCACCTGGTTCATCCAACCAGTATTTAAAACTGGTAAGAGTCTGCTTAATCCGGGCATGCTGATCTTCACTCAAGCCCTCGGGATAGAGATAGAGGATACGCATCAAAGAGACCAGACGAAAATCGGAACAGTCATATCGGCCATCCACATACCGGCAGATATTTTCAATATTAATATCCTGCTCCTCCGCATCGACCTCAAGATCATGATGAAAAGCGTAAAGAAGACCGTCGGGGTCCATCTGAATACTTTCTGACGGCCTGGAGGGGGCAGGAGTAAAGCTGTTATTTCTCCTGGTATCTATAATCACAGAAAGGACAATAACAATAACTGTTACAGCAGCAAGGCTAAGTATAATTTTTTTTAACATTTTTAGATTTCTCTAATCATTTTGTCATATTGAATGGCAGCCAGGAAAAGGGCGGCCAGACCGTAATCCCAGTTATCTCCCCGGGGGATAAATTTATAGCCGGAAAAAGGGAGGAACTGCAGTGGAATTGTGGGGCCTGAGATTTCCGGCATAGCCAGTCCTTTTTTTCGTTCTGTGATAATAGAACAGACAGATTCAAAGGCTTTTACTGCTGGTACTTTGAAGGAATCATCCAGATATCCCTTATTTACAGAGTGAAGCCAGCCGCAGGCAATAAGAGCCGTCGCACTGGACTCTCTATAGGTTTTTCCTTTTTTATTGAATACGGTCTCCCAGAAACCATCCTCTCTCTGATAGGGAAGAAGAGCATCTGATGTCTCTTTCAAAACCCTGAGAATTCCAGCTCTTTCAGGATGATCCCGGGGCAGATGATCCAGGATCATTGGAAGTGCTGCAATGACCCAGCCGTTTCCACGACCCCAGTAAAGTTTCTTCCGGGGATAGTGGGTTCCCGATTTAACCCAATAACTGTGATACCAGAGTTTATCCTCAGCATCCTGCATATAACCGGCATAGAGCCCGGGCTGACGGGCGGCAAAATCAAGAAGTTCTTTATCACCCTTCTCTGCAGCATACCGGGCGGGGAACACTGAAAACATCATAAGGGAGTCTACCCAGATTGAAGAGGGATAGAATTTCCCCTCCAGGGAATTTCCCAGATGATTTACAGCATCGTCCATAAGTCGGGGTTCATTCTTTATATAACCCAGAACACGGTCGGTTAAGATTTTATATTCTTCCCGTCCTGTCTTCTTCTGAAGTGCATAAGTAATCAGTGCGGGGGCAGATGTATCTGCCTGATCAACCCGGGGAGAATTTGCTACAAAATGGTCGGCATATTTTTCAATATGGGACAGGTACCGGTCTTCACCAAGCCAGGCATCCAGCTCGATAAAGGCATAACCCAGGAGAGCCTCTCCCCACATCCAGCGATGCCCCGGTTTTCCCTGTGCAGCAACTGAGTCTGCTAATTCTAAAACTCTTTTAAAATAATCCAAACTATTCTCCTCTATATATCTTCCGCTCTGGATCGTATCCAAGTTTTCGGGACAACTTCATTGCGGCTTCTTTAAGAATGGCTCCTTCTTTCTCATGATCACGATCCTCGGAATAGAGACCGGCAGCAGAGATTCCCGCTACAGCCTTTCCTCTGTGATCAAAAACTGGGGCACCGACACAGGAAACAAAATCCATGATCTCCCTGTCATCAAGGGCATAACCTCTCTTACGGCAGCGAATAAGATCCTCTCTCAGTGATTCGTGATCCAGATGTGTACGGGATGTTCTTTTTCTAAACTCAACCTTTTCCAGAATGGCTTCCAACTCATGCTCGGGAAGATAGGATAATATTGCCTTACCCAGTGAGGTACAGTAAACTTCGGCTCGGTTTCCCACACTCTCTGTATGAATCACTACATTTTCAGGCTCTTTCTTATACAGATAAATAATTTCAATATCATCCAGCATTGCCAGAAAGATAGTGAGCCCCAGTTTTTCTGAACATTCATCCACAACAGGACCTGCGGTATGTACCAATTCCAGATTTCTGAGAAAACGGTGGCCGATGACAAAAGCCTGAACACCCAGCTGATATCGTCTGACCCGGCTCTCTTCCACCTGTACCATGGATTTTTCCTGCAGCATCAAAAGAATTTCATAGGCTGTTGTTTTAGGAATATCCAGGGCTTCCACAATCTCATTCAGAGAAAGCCCATTAAGAGATTCTGATAATAGGGTAAGTATGTCGATGGCTCTGATAACTGATCTTTGTTTCACATGTCTATTCTATTATTCTTATATGCGATGTCAATTCGTATATACGACTTTATGAGCTTTTTTACACAATCTGTGACAAAACCACAGCTATTACCCTCTATTTTCTTATAATTTTTCTGATATGTTATAATATTAGAATAAGAAAAATGAGGATCAATATGAAAAGAATCTATCCCCTATCCTTACTGATACTGCTGATATGCACATCACTTTCTGCCATGGGCATGAACAAAGAACCGAATTTTAAAATCGGTGAGTTTCACTCAGTTCAGGTAAATATCCCCTGCACAATGACCATTATCAGAGGAAAAGATTTTATGATGGATATTGAGGCAGATCAAAACCGCATACAGGAACTGGATATCTATAACGACCAGGGAACCCTTGTCTTTAAACTGAAAGAGAGGAACCTCCTCAGGCTCTTTGAAAATAATAATCCGAAGATAACCCTGACAATGCCTGAATGGAGAAATATCCGGGTAAGCTCATCTGCAGATGTCAGCTCTGAGGATTATTGGGAAAATGGAGATATTTCTGTCAGAACCTCGGCCTCAGGAGATATCAGATTAAAGGATGTGAAGGCTGATACCGCAGAAATAAGGGTAAGTGCCTCAGGTGATATCTCTATAGGGAATCTCGATCTGAAGGGTCCTCTGGAGCTTTTGACTTCGGGCTCTGGAAATATTGAAGTGGATTCAGTCAGCTGTGCCTCAGCAAAAATCAAAAGCAGTGCGTCAGGAGAGATAGACCTGGGAGATGTGGATGCCGAAGCCGGCATGTTTGAATTAAAATCCAGCGGCTCCGGGGATAATTCATTCGCCGCTATATTGGCAAGGAATGTCCAGCTTATAGCCCAGAGCAGCGGAGAAATCAGAGCTGAGTTGAACTCTGACAGCCTGGAAGTGAAACTTTCGGGAAGCGGTGATGCAAAACTAAAAGGAAGAACCGGAATCGCCAGCCTCCGTTCAAGCAGTTCAGGGACTGTTGATGCATCCCAGATGATAGTCGGAGAGGCTGCTGTTTCAGGTTCAGGCAGTGGAGATATCTATCTCAAACTGGGAACCATAATCAGAGAGGTCAGTTTCTCGGGAAGCGGCGAATTGATCACACGCTGATGAGCTGATTGACTACATCATGGGATCATCCAGCCCCAAAAGCATCGGGTATAAATAAAAGAATAAAAAACTATTTGCCTTATTACTAGCATTTCAGTAGTATTTAATTATATCCCTTTCTTATTAAACTATTACTTCGAAATTTGAATACCGGAGTTTTATGACTGAAAATTAGACTGAGTGGATTATTAAGCTTATATATACAAAGAGATAATAGGGGGAGACATGGCAGATTATATTGATAGAGACCCTGAGGAAACCAGAGAATGGCTGGAAGCCCTGGAAGCAGTTGTTGAAGAAGAGGGATCTGAAAAGGCTCATTTTCTGATACAGAAGCTCATAGACAGGGCCAGAAAACAGGGCATCAAGGTTCCCTACAGGGCCACAACACCCTATATAAATACATTGACTCCCGAAGAGTCGGAAATGATGCCGGGCAACACCCTGATAGCCAGGGATGTTGCAGCCTATATCAGATGGAACGCAATGGCCATGGTAGTCAAAGCCAACAGAAAGCCCGGAGGCCTGGGCGGACATATCGCCAGTTTCGCCTCAAGCGCAGCACTCTATGAGGTAGGATTTGACTACTTCTTCAAGGGACCGAATGCCCCGGACAGGGAAGACCTGATCTTTTTTCAGGGACACTCTTCCCCGGGAATGTACGCCAGAGCTTTTGTAGAGGGCAGACTGAGTGAAGAACAACTGAACCATTTTAGAGAAGAGACCGAAGGAAAAGGACTCTCTTCCTACCCCCACCCCTGGCTTATGCCTGATTTCTGGCAGTTTCCCACAGTATCTATGGGACTGGGACCGATGCAGGCTATCTACCAGGCACGATTTATGAAGTATATGCAGGCCCGGGGACATGCCTCTGTGGGAGATAGAAAAGTATGGGCTTTCCTTGGTGACGGAGAAACCGATGAGCCTGAATCACAGGGAGCCATAAGCCTTGCAGCCAGAGAGAAACTGGACAACCTGATCTTTGTCATCAATTGCAACCTACAGCGCCTTGATGGACCTGTCCGTGGAAACGGTAAGATTATTCAGGAGCTGGAAGGAAACTTCAGAGGAGCCGGATGGAATGTCATCAAGGTTATCTGGGGTACAGAGTGGGACGAACTCCTTAATAAGGACAAGTCAGGACTCCTGGTAAAACGTATGAATGAGTGCCTTGACGGTGAATACCAAACCATGAAAGCCAGGGGAGGAGCCTATATCAGAGAAAAATTCTTCGGAAAATATCCTGAGCTCCTGGAACTGGTCAAAGAGAAAACTGATGAACAGATCTTCAAGCTCAGCCGGGGAGGTCACGACCCTCGTAAAATATATGCAGCCTATGCCTCTGCGGTGAAACATAAAGATCAGCCCACAGTTATCCTGGCTAAAACAGTCAAGGGATTTGGTATGGGAGCCTCCGGTGAGGCGGCCAATACTACCCACTCCCAGAAAAAAATGGATCTGGATTCCCTTATGGTATTCAGAGACCGGCACAATATTCCTCTGAAGGATGAAGAACTCTATGATGTTCCTTTCATCCGTCCGGCTGAAGACAGTAAGGTGATGAAGTTTATCCGCCAGCAGCGGGAAGGCCTGGGAGGGTATCTACCAGCCAGAAACACAAAATCGACAGCCCTGCCTGTACCGGCACTGGATAGTTTTTCATCCATTCTCAAGGGATCAGCTGACAAGGAGATGTCCACAACCATGGCATTTGTCCGTCTTCTGAGTACCCTGGCCAAAAACAAGGAAATAGGGAGAAATGTTGTTCCCATAGTTCCCGATGAGGCAAGAACCTTCGGTATGGAAGGGATGTTCAGACAGCTGGGAATTTACTCACCCTATGGACAGCTTTATGAACCCCAGGATTCACAGTCGGTCATGTGGTACAAGGAAGATAAAAAGGGACAGATTCTGGAAGAGGGAATCAACGAAGCCGGAGCCTTCTCATCCTGGCTGGCTGCCGGAACAGCATATTCCCATTACGGGATCAACATGGTCCCATTCTATATATTCTACTCAATGTTCGGATTCCAGAGAATAGGTGACCTTGCCTGGCTGGCCGGAGATATCAGGGCTAAGGGATTCCTTATCGGTGCCACATCCGGACGTACAACTCTGAACGGTGAAGGTCTTCAGCATCAGGACGGACACGGTCATGTAATGGCAGGAACCATCCCGAGCTGTATATCCTATGATCCATCCTACTCATATGAACTGGCTGTTATCATCCAGGACGGAATGAGGAGGATGTATGATGATAACGAGAGCATCTTCTACTATATATCTGTAACCAATGAAAACTATGTTCAGCCTGAACTGCCGGTTGGCAGTGAAGAGGGAATCCGAAAGGGAATGTATCTCTTCAGAAAAGCCGCAGGCAAAGGCAAAAATGTTCAGCTGATGGGAAGCGGCAGTATTTTCCAGGAAGTTCTGGCAGCTGCAGAACTGCTGAAGAGTGACTGGAAGGTGGATTCCGATATATGGAGCCTCCCCGGAATCAATCAGCTACACAGAGAGGGAGTCGACTGTGAACGGTGGAATCTGAACCATCCCGAGAAAAAAGCAAAAATACCCTATGTAACGCAGATTATGGAGGGTCATGAAGGACCTGCTGTTATCAGTACTGACTACATCAGGGCCTATCCTGAACAGATCAGAAGGCTTATTCCCAACAGCCTGACAGTTCTTGGAACTGATGGCTACGGCCGCTCGGATACAAGAGAACAGCTCAGACGTTTCTTTGAAATGGACAGATATTATATAACCCTCAATGCCCTGAAAGGACTTGTGGAACAGGGAGATATGGATGCTTCCGTACTGGGTGAAGCCTTAAAGAAATATAATCTGGACAGTGAAAAGTCCAATCCCATGACCGTATAGAAGGAAGAGACATGGCAGATATAATTGAAATAAGAATTCCTGATTTAGGATCTGATGATGCTGTTCCTGTAGCCGAAATATTTGTGAAAGTCGGACAGGAGGTGGAGGCCGAAGAGGCCCTGCTGGCACTGGAAAGCGACAAGGCTGTTATGGAAATTCCCTCCCCTGTTTCGGGAGTGATTAAAGAGATTAAAATCAAGGAGGGGGATAAGCTGAAAAGCGGTGACCTCTTTGCCCTGGCTGAACTCAGTTCAGACAGTGCAGACAGCACGGCTCCTGCGGATTCTATAGAGGCTCCGCCTGAAACAGACAAATCTCCAGCGCCTCCGACAGTTGCAGCAGCTGCAGCAAAGGCCCCGGCTCCATTAGCAGCCCCGGCCCCTTCAAAAGTTGCAGGGGGAAAGAAAAATCATGCCTCTCCCTCAGTTCGGCGATTTGCCCGGGAACTGGGAGTGGATATCTCCGTAGTCGAAGGGACTGCACCCAAGGGAAGAATTACAAAAGAAGATATTCAGAACTTTGTAAAAGAACTGGTGAAAACAGGGGGAGGATCAGGCCTGCCAAAAGCAGCCTATACGGATCCCTCACAGTTCGGTTCTGTAACTGAAGAGGAGCTGACCAGAATACAGAAGATTTCAGGACCCCACCTCCACGGCAGCTGGGTAAATATTCCCCATGTGACTCAATATGAGCAGGCGGATATCAGCTATCTGGAAACCTGGAGAAAAGAGCTCAATGCCAAAGGCAGTCAGGGAGTAAAATTCTCGGTTCTCGCCTTTGTGGTTAAGGCCCTGTACAAAGCGATGGAAGAATTCCCCCGGTTCAACTCTGTTCTGGCTCCTGAAGGAGACAGACTCTATATCAGGAATTACTACAATATCGGAATTGCTGTGGATACTCCCCAGGGGCTGCTTGTCCCTGTAATAAAGGATGTTGATCAGAAAAACCTGACCGAAATTGTTGCCTCCATAAAAGATCTGGCTCTCCGGGGAAGAGATGGAAAACTAAAAGCCGCCGATCTCCAGGGTGCGGGAATCTCTATATCAAATCTGGGGGGAATAGGCGGAACATCCTTTACGCCCATAATAAATCCTCCGGAAGTAGCCATTCTGGGACTCTCCCGATCTGCTATGCAGCCGGTATGGAATGGTGAGGAGTTTCAACCCAGGCTGATGCTCCCCATGAGCCTCTCCTATGACCACAGGGTTATAGACGGAGCCATGGCGGCACGATTTGTCAGACACCTGGCGGATCTTCTGGAAGATATGAAGAAAATCCTTCTATAATAATTAACCACAGGAGACTATAAAATGTCAGAAATAAAAAATATTGAAGTAGATACCCTGGTTCTGGGAGGCGGTCCGGGAGGATATACCGCCGCCTTCAGAGCAGCGGACCTGGGGCAGTCGGTAGCCCTTATAGAAAAGAGAGCAATCCTGGGGGGAGTGTGTCTTAACGAAGGGTGTATACCATCTAAGGCTCTCCTCCACCTGGCACAGGTTATCAATGAAGCCGGAGAAGCCCACAAGTTCGGAATCAAATTTGCTAAACCTGAGCTGGACCTTGATGGAATAAGGGGCCATAAAGATAGCGTTGTGGGTGCTCTCACCAAGGGCCTCGGGGCACTGGCTAAACAGAGGAAGGTCCAGGTTCTCACAGGAACCGGTACATTCAGTTCATCATCGACCCTGACAGTCAAGGGAGAGGATGAGACAGAGGTCAGTTTTAAACAGGCCATAATCGCTACAGGATCTTCTGTTCTGCGACTGCCCATGTTTCCCTTTGACGACCCGAGAGTCATGGACTCCACAGATGCCCTGAAGCTGGAGGAAGTTCCCGGAAGCCTTTTGATTGTGGGAGGTGGAATCATAGGTATGGAGATGGCCACTGTCTACAATGCCTTCGGATCTGAAGTGTCTGTTGTAGAACTGATGGATCAAATTATCCCTCCTGCAGATCCCGACCTGGTTAAACCGCTGGCCCGAATGTATAAGAAGAAACTGAAAGCCATATACACCTCAGTCAAAGTAACAAAGGTAGAGCCTCAGGATAAGGGACTCCTTGTAAGCTTTGAAGGTGACGGTGCTCCTGAACCTGCACTGTATGACAAAATACTGGTGAGCATCGGACGCCGACCCAACACAGAGGGAATTGGATTGGAGAATCTGGGTATCAGCCCCGATGAGAGGGGATTCATCACGGTCAATGAAAAAAGACAGACAAAAGCCTCAAATATCTATGCCATCGGTGATATTACAGGGCAACCCATGCTGGCCCACAAGGCAGTCCATGAAGGACGTGTTGCCGCAGAGGTTATATCGGGAGAACCTGCAGAGTTTTCACCTGTATGTATTCCATCAGTTGCCTATACAGATCCTGAAATTGCCTGGACAGGTCTGACAGAAAAAGATGCTGCAGCTCAGGGTATAGCCTATGAAAAAGGTGTTTTTCCATGGGCTGCATCAGGCAGATCCCTCAGTAATGGACGGAATGAGGGGATCACAAAGATTCTCTATGATCCGAAGACAAAGAGGGTTCTGGGAGCCGGTATATGCGGTAACAATGCAGGGGAACTCCTGGCAGAAGCCAACCTTGCGGTGGAGATGGGGGCCGATCTTGAAGACGTTTCCCTCACCATCCATGCCCACCCTACTCTGTCAGAGACCTTTGCCCTGGCGGCGGAGATGGCAGAAGGGACGATCACAGATCTTATGCCACCCAAAAAATAGAGAGAAGAACCTTAAAATCGTGACTCCTGTTCATCAGAACAGGAGTTTTTTATATTTCAAACAAACATGTAACTTCACCTCTCTCCCCTGTATCTGTTATAGTAAGCACATTAAATAAGGAAACATGAAACTATGACTATCAGAAATACAATAATATTGGGTCTTTTCGTTCTATCGGCCCTCTCCTGCACAATGAAACAGGAAATCCTCCTGGAGAAATCCGGAGAGGGACAGGTCAACTTTGAAATAGGTATGGCCTCCTACCTGGGCGAAGTAATCGAACAGGTGGAAATGCTTCTTGATCCTGAAACAAAGATCCCCGATGAAGAGGGCAGTTTCTTTGATGTAGAAGCCATTGAAAAGGGATTTTTAGAGAATGAAAGTATCAGCGGTTTAGAATTAAAGACCCCCGACAAGCTGAACCTGGAAGGAAGCTTCCGATTCAGTTCTGTAGAAGACATACTGTCCAAAGTAAAAACAGACTCACCTCAGAGTAAACTGATAAACTTTAAAAAAGGAGCCTCAAGCTCTGATCTGACGGTTAAGATAACAAGAGAGACCATTGTAGCCCTGCTGGAATCAAACCCGGCACTCAATAATCCGCTTGTTGAGAACTTCGGCCCTGCCGCCACGGCAGGACTGAGCTCCTCTGATTATCTGGATATGATGGAATTTGCTCTTGGTGAAGAGAGCCGTATGGGTATACAAAACTCAAAACTGAGTATAAACATTGTTGTAGCCGGAAAAATTCTGAAACAGAGCGGAGGAACAAAAATCAATTCTTCCACAGTACGCTTTGATATCCCCCTTCTGGATATTCTGATTCTGGATAAAACCCTGATCTATACACTCTCCTACGAATAGGGATATTAATGAGCATAAACAGCTTTCTCCGTTTCACCCTCAAACACTCCATTACAATAATAATTATCACATTCCTGATGACTATTTTCATGGGCTATCATGCAATGCATGTACAGATAAACCCCGATCCCAACAGCCTGATGCCCCAGAAGAACAGTAGAATTCTGAGACTGAAGGAGACGCTGGGAGTTCAGTCAGAAAAAACAAACTATCTATTTCTTTCCATAGAAGGGGAAGATCTCTATTCCCTGGAGGTTCTTCAGACCTACTTTGATACAATCAGCGAAGTATCCGGATATGAGGAAGTTACTCATGCCCTGACACCCTTCAACTTTGTATTTTTTGATACCAAAGGAAAGAGGATTCTCCCTACAACCATGGTGGACAGTGGAAAAGCCCCCGCAGACGAAGCGGAACTGGAGCTCTTTAAAAAGAGAATTAGCAACAATCCTCTGGCGGATAATTTTGTTGTAGCCGCCGAGGGGACAATGCTCAACGCCATATTCTCTACAAAGTATTCAGAAGATTCCGAAGAGTTTATGAGACGCTTTGAAAAGACTATCGGTCCTCTACAGAAACTGGTAACTGTCAGATACAGTGGTGATATCCCCATAGGAAGCCGTATTACCTTTTACCTGATAAGGGACTTTTCCATTCTTCTGGTGCTGGCTGTACTGGCCATGCTCACTCTCTTCTTTCTCAGTTTCCGTGCCAAGCGGGCCATAATTCTCCCTGTGATAGTTGTCACAATCGGTGCCATATGGTCAGTAGGATTCATGTCACTGGCAGGCTTCAAACTGACATTAGTGAGTGTTATTGTCCCCTCACTTATTCTGACAATAGGGAGCTCTTATACTATTCATGTTCTGAATGAGTATTTCAGAAATGCCCGGGCCGTTGAAGAAGGCGATGTCGGCTGGCTGGTTGATGCGGTGGAACATGTTATCCGTACGGTAATTCTGGCTGCTCTGACAACAATCATAAGCTTTCTCAGTCTCCTGAGTACAAGCATGGCTCCTCTCCAGGAATTCGGACTGTCCATCGGTATAGGGATCTTTTTCTGTGCCGTGCTGGCTCTCTTCTTTCTGCCTGCCACATTCAAACTGATGGGTCCTCCCCATGAACATCATAAACTGAGAATAGACAGAGGAAATCTGACAAAAATTGTTACAAAACTGGGTACATGGGCGGGAAGACATCCCTATATCAGCCTCGCGATGTTTCTGGTTCTACTGGGAATGTTTGTAATTTTTTACCCCAATGTGAAAAATCAGTCAGACTATCTGGCATACTTCCCCGAGGATGATCAGGTGATTCTTGATACAAGAACAATTATACAACACACCGGAGGGTCTCAGGGATTCAATATTACAATATCGGCTCCCGAGGGAGAAGAGGGATATTTTCTTAGACCCGATGTTCTGCAGAAAGTGAATGGCCTGGAGGAGGAACTGGAACAGAAAAGATTCGTCAACAGCCTGCTCTCATTCAACGGCATCCTGAAATCTATGAACCAGTCTATTTCAGGTGAATATGAGATCCCCGAATCCAAAGGACTTATCCTACTGCTGAACCGCTATTTCAGAATGATTTCATCAGATATGTTTTCCCTTGAAAATGACAGCTCCGTCATGAACAGTGAGGCCACAACACTGACTATTTATATGAAGGTATCCAATCCCGAGACCTATAACTACCTGAATGAGGATGACCTGAGGATTCTCCTGTCGGAAGTGGATATTCTCCTTGATGAACATCTCGGCGACGGTATGGTCACTGATTTATGGGGAAATACTCTGCTTCTCCTGGATGCCTCTAAAACCATTAAGAGGGACCAATTTATCTCAACGATGCTCTCCATGGTACTTGGAGTCATTGTGACTTTTATCTTTTTCAGGGCAATGACCTACAGTCTGATGGCTCTTATCCCCCTGTTGAGCGGGATTTTCTGCTACTTCATCATCCTTTATCTGTTCAGGATTCCTCTGGATATGACAACCATACTGGTTACCAATGTAACCGTAGGTGTTGGACTGGATGATGCTGTTCATTTTCTACTTCAGTACAGAACACAACGAAAAGAACATGATTATCAGGAAGCCATCCATTCAACTCTGAGAATCACCGGACGTCCCATCGTTCTGACGACTCTCTCCCTGGTAGCAGGACTGCTTGTTCTATGCTTCGCCAGTTTCTCCCCCATTGTATTTTTCGGAGTCCTTATCGCAGGGACCCTGTTCTCTACAATGCTGGGAACCGTGTTTTTCCTCCCGGCGGCACTGACCCTTATAGAAAAGGTCAAAGCCAGGATGAAATCATCCTCTTCTGCGGGAGTGAAGAGCAGTACTTGATATTTTATGAAGACGGTTGATCCCTGTACGCAGATGAGCAGTACCCGGTATTTTATCTACCGGTATCTTGTGCAGGGGGAGCTTCTTCAGCAATGTATGTTTTGCAGCGTTTCTGTCAAAATTACGGGCCCACATGGTCCTCGGTTTTCTGATTTTATCCAGTAAATACTGAAAATCTACTTTCAGGGATTTTGTAAACTTCAGCAATGTATTGAAATGGAGGTAATCCTTCTCTGCAAGGGAGTCCCTGTTTTCATACAGTTCGGTATATATCTCTTCCCAGCGGTCTATGATTTTATCCATACGGTGAATGTCCACCATCTCCAGAGCCTTCCGCTCCATATCAGCCAGATCATCTCGGTGCTTCAGGACATGGCTGATCCTTTCAGCCATAAGATTACTGTCTCCGGGAGGAACCAGATAACCGTTGACTCCGTCTTCTATAAGGTTGACAACACCGCCCTCTTCAGCTCCCACACAGATAAGACTGTTTGCCTGAGCCTCCAGGATAGTAATCCCCTGGGTCTCTGTAACAGAAGCTGTGGCGAAAAGAGATACGGCTTTAAAAATACCGGAATGAACAAGTTCAGAGTGACTCAAAGCACCCGTAAAAATTACATTGTCACCACAGTCCTTTCCGGCGGCCTGTTCTTCAAAGAGATGTCTCTGTGGACCGTCACCCACAATCAGAAGCTGGGCGTCCTTATTCTCACGGTAAACAAGATCAAAGGCATCAATAAGAACGTTCAGATTCTTCTCATAGGCTACACGCCCCACATAGAGAACAACCTGATTCCCCAGAGAGTATTTCTTACTGAACTCATCAGAGCGGCTGTTGTCAAACTGCTTAAAATCAATACCGTTTGATACCGCTTCAAGAGGGGCTGTACAGCCATTCTCAGAGATAATACGGACAGCTTCTTCGGTGGGAGCTGTCACATAATCGGCACAGTCATAATAAAGATTAAGATACTTCCAGATGACTTCTTCGGAAACCTTAACCGGCCCGCTGAACATATGTTCGGAGTAACTGGGATCAGCGATAAATGTATGGAAGGTTCCCACAACAGGAAGACCTCTTTTCCTGGCAAATTTAATCCCCAGCATGGAGATAAAAATAGGCGTCATAAAGTGGATCAGGTCAATATTCTCTTTCCTGAGAGTTTTATATGTGGTAAAACTGAATGGATTTGTCCATTTAAAGTCTTCGTAAAATGAGGCCGAAATTGAAGGTACCCTTATAATTTTTACACCGGGGATATCGATCTCTTCAAGATGTCTATAACTGGGAGCAACAATAATAACCCGATGACCGCGCTCGGCCATATTAGATGCCACAGAGACAATAGAGGTCACCACTCCGTTAATCTGGGGATAGAAGGCATCTGAAAAAATTGCAATATTCATTTTACTCCTATGCGTCCGGAGTGAGTAACTTCACTCCGGTATTCACTGTCCCGAGGACCCTGAGGTCTCCTGGAAAAAACATGCTGATCTTTTATATCCAGTACTATACATAATAAACTGTTTTTTATTGATGTATTCCATAGTAAATATTAACTATTTACCAATCAAAATTCCAACAAAGGGCTGTCACAGTCAAATTATAATAAAAAGAGCCATCTTCTCTGCAGAAAAGACGGCTCACTTCCGGAATATAAAAACTTTATTACATAATAGGAAGTGCAATAGCCCTCTTCCAATATTTTAAATATTACTTTTTTACTTAACAATAGTATAAAAGTTACAGTTGTTGATTAAAAATAGAAATAAGAGAGAATAGCTGAAGATTGTGTCCGTTTTATGTGAAGACGGCAGACAGATGAAACTTGAGTCATTAATGATTGGACTTTCACCAGGGTTTTTAATACCTTACTCCTTATACTTAATGAAATAACTATGGCCGCAACTTGTCGGTCGTACAGGAGAAATTATGACAATTGCAGAAAAGAGTGTTGTTTCCATAGATTATACCCTCCGTGACAGTAAGGGAGATGTAATTGATGCATCCGAGAAAGGAACCCCCCTCGTCTATCTTCACGGTTCAGGAGCTCTGATTCCGGGCCTCGAAAAAGAACTGAATGACAAGAAATCCGGTGATAAACTTAAAGTAACTGTGCCTCCCAAGGATGCCTACGGTGAACATATGCCTCAACTTATCCAGAAACTGCCCAAAGAGAATTTTCAGGGTGTGGATGAACTGGAAGTGGGTATGGAATTTGAAGCCAACGGTGCAGATGGTCATGTTATGGTTGTCAGAATCGATGAGATTGAGGGTGACGAGGTCACTATTAATGGAAATCATCCCCTTGCGGGAATGACTCTGGAGTTTGAAGTAGCTGTTGCAGATGTAAGAGTAGCCACAGCAGAAGAACTGGAACACGGTCATGTTCATGGAGAACATGGACACCACCACGAATAGAGATTACTTTTCGCTGCAAGAGCATAAAAAAACCATCGGATATCCGATGGTTTTTTTTGGGAACATACAATCCCGGCAGCTCCCGAAAGAGACAGCCGGAATCAATCAATTCAATTGAGAATTAACCTTTGTAGGTACCGGGTTTAATTTCATCACCATATTTTTCTTTAATGGTAGTATATTTAGCAATTGTTGCATCCCAGTACTCGTTCAGTTCTGCAGGTACTTTGCTGTCTTTGCCGGCGAAGAATTTTTTGGTTCTTTCCAGTTTTTCGATCAGTTTTGTACAACGGAATGTAAACAGGTATGTGTAATCTTCTTCGCTGAAATCTTCGTCAAGAAGTTCTTTGAAGAGAACCTTTACATCATTGTAAAGGGGGATTTTTCCTGAAGGAGTATCAAGAGCTTCGTATTCTCCGTGGATTCTACCTTCTGCCCAGTGAAGCCATACTTTCTTAGCAAGCTTGCTGGTCATGAAATTACCTTCGGGGTTTCTCATGAAGTAGTTTGTTGAGTAAATTTTGGGCTCGGATTTCATACCTTTAACAAAGTTGATGTTATTCATGGTGTACTCACCAAGGGGGTAGGAAACAAAGTCCATGTTAGCCATGGGAGAAGAAGCTCTTACACCTTCTGCACCGAGGGTAGCAGCAGTTGTTTCAGATTCGAGGGTACATGCCTTCAGCAGGATACCATCTTTCCAGGAGGGAGACTCTTCAACAGGAACAGAAGTATCACTGTCACGTCCACCATAGAGGATACCGTCAACCTTAACACCTTCTTTTGCTTCAAATCCGACTTTGTCGTAGTTGGCAAGGTAATCAAGTCTCATTGTGTATCTTGAGTTGGGGTGAGCAACGGGAACTACGTTTCCTTTGCTGTCTTTCATACCTTCAGTCCAGTCACCAATGTGGTTTTTACCGGATTTGGGGTTATCAACACCCTGACCGAGCCAATATGGCATCTTGTCGGGTCCCTGAAGGATATTTGAGAAAATAACTTCCTGGTTTTTCATAGCATTTTCAAAAATGACAGGATCGTCCTGAGCATTAACGTCTTTGATGATACCGAAGATACCCTGCTCAACGTTTACACCGCGGAATTCGCCGTCAATTTTCTTGAAGTAAACGATGTCGTCACCAACAATCTGTTCACCGGGGATCATGGCAGTTGCGGTTTTACCACAAGCTGAGGGGTAAGCACCTGCAAAGTAGGTTTTTCTTCCCTTATTCAGACATGCCATGAGGAACATGTGCTCACAGAGCCATCCTTCCTGTCCGGCTTTATTGATAGCAAGTCTCATAGCATGTTTTTTCAGGCCTACAGAGTTTCCTGCGTACTGTGCATTCATGGAGTAAACAATGTTGTTCTGAGTATCCATGTAGATTCTTCTCTTATCGAGATTTACAACGCAACCTCTTTCATCACATTCACCTGCGGAGTGGATGAAACGGAAAAAATCATCACAACCGGGGTTGTTGAGGAAGTGTGCATAACCGGCTCTGTACAGAATAGTTTCAGAGTGTGCTACGTAAGAAGAGTCTGTGAACTGTACACAGGGAATTGTAAAGGGGCTTTCAGCAGGACCTTCGGTAAAAAACTTAACGTAAGCTTCTTTTCCGGCCATGTTGTTCTTGGCAATGCCCATGATCTCTACAAGAGCTTCATCATATGAATAGGAGTTCATGGCTTTCATTTTTTCCATGTTCTCGGGGTATACCATGTATCTGGTATTTACTTTATCACGAGCCTGATCTCCGTAACCGTCCCAGTGGATGGTCTGTTCAGAGTTAGCCATGGGATGCTCTTCACCGTTTTTCAGTGCGATTTCTTTGACGTAAGCTACATCTTCAGCACCATCATCACAGACATAGATGCTTGCAGGATTACAATGCTCAGCAAAGCTTCCTACGAATTCCATTACGTTTTCATTCTTGAGGGCTTCGAGCTTAGCAAAGCTTTTATCACTCATTTTGCCTTTTAAAAGATCTGTATACTTGGACATTTCAACTCCTTGAAAGTTTATAAAAATTTACCCTTTCTCTATTACTCAGGTAAAAGGTCATTTCCGGCTGTATGGAAATCAAAAAAAATTTAGTTGACAAACAGCCACTATGTAAATGTGTGATAAATAATATGACAATTCATAATAGAGAGTCAATGAAGTGACGATTTCAAATAGATGAATTATTCACTAAATTTTTACTTATTTGCCCAATTATTCTGATTTTTCTAATGATTTAATAAAAATCAAACAGGATATAGCTTTATTCAATAAATCATATACAAGGATTAAACCGCTATCTTCATAAAAAGAACATTCCCCTGATAAAAGATTTTGCTTTTCTTAATGATTATGTAACAATATGAACCGGTGATATCGATGATAAAAAAAATGACAATAATATCCATAAGAAAATATCTGCTCATTCTAACTATCCTGCTGCTGTCCGGACTCAATTCTCTATCATCTCAGACCTGGAACCTTGGAGAAACTGCAACATTCAATCTAAGAGAACTGGATCTGGAAAATGAAACAGCTCAGCTTGAGGGTCCCTGGGACTTTTACTGGGATGATTTTTTAATGAAAGCTGAGGATTTCAACGGGTCATCAGCCGAAATCATAGATGTGCCTGATGCATGGAATAAAAAGGCTTATCACCCGGAACACGGTTATGGAACTTATCGCTGCCGTATTCTTCTGCCGCCGGGCAGTGAAAGGATAGGTCTGAAGCTGGATTATACATTCAACCATTACAGGCTCTATGTAAACGGAGCACTGGTTCATCAGAACGGAGATCCCGGCAATGAATGGATACGGAATCCACAGATCCAGGTTCCCCGTTTAGTCATACTTCCCCATAGCAGTGAGCTGGAAATTATATTTCATGTTTCCAATTACTATGATTTCAACGGTGGATTACTGGATGCTCCCGAGATAGGCAGCTATGAAGCACTGAAACTTAAAAAAGACAGAACCGAGATTATGGAATCCTTCCTGTTCGGTGTCTTCCTGGTTATCGGAATACTCTACATACTCTTTTACCTGAGCAGACAGGAGGAGACTGACTCCTCCCTCTTCTTCGGTCTCTTTTCTCTTGTACTGGCCCTGAGAACCCTCTTATACGGAGAACATATACTGGCTATGTTATTTCCGGGTATCTCTGTAGAACTGGAAGCCACATTGGGGCATCTGACATTCTATCTGGCCATCCCTCTCTTTTTAAAGTTCATAAGCAAGGAATACCCCTTCAAGTTCAGCCGTTATATTGAGATTCCTATTTATATAATATCTACGTTCTACTGCCTCCTCGCCATCTTTACCAGACACCATTTTTATATCTATTTCCTTACGGTCTTCCAGGTAGCTGCTCTTGTTACAGGTCTTACAATTTTCACTATTCTTATTATAAGATCATTTAGAAAAGATACGGCAGCCCGTATACTGCTTGGCGGTTTCTTTCTGCTTCTCCTTGATGCAGTGAATGATATTCTTTATTCACAGAAAGTCCTTGAAACATTTCATATGGTGCCCCTGGGACTTGGAGTGTTCATACTGGGACAGGCAACTCTGCTCAGCTGGAAGATCGGTAAATCCTTCAAGGAGAGCAAACGCCTTGCACAGGAACTGAAATATACCAACAATTCATTCCGACGATTTGTTCCTGTAGAATTTCTTACCTATCTTAACAAGGAAACAATCAGTGAGATTCAGCTGGGTGACCATGTTCAGATGGATATGACAGTCATGTTTCTGGACATCAGGGACTTCACATCTCTGTCTGAAAAAATGACACCCCATGAAAATTTCCTGTTCCTGAATTCCTATTATAAAAGAATCTGCCCGATTATCCGTGACTATAGAGGCTTTATTGATAAATACCTGGGTGATGGAATAATGGCCCTCTTTCCTGGTCCGGATTCCGCAGAAAATGCAGTACAGGCTTCTATAAAAATGCGTCTTATCCTTAAACTCTACAATAATCACAGGAAAAAAACCGGATACGATCCCATAGCTGTGGGAATCGGCATACACACAGGAACCCTGATGATGGGAACCATAGGTGAAGATAAAAGGATGGACGGAACTGTCATTTCCGATGCAGTCAATCTCTGCTCCAGAATAGAGAGCCTCACCAAGGAATACGGTTTGAGCATTGCCCTCAGCGAAGAGAGCTTCCAACGCCTCAAAAGCAAAGAGCAGAGACAGGTACGTTATATAGGGATGGTCCCCGTTAAAGGAAAAGAAAAACCCGTAAAGATCTATGAGCTGTTCAACGGAGACTCTCCATCCATAACGAATTTGAAGCTGAGAACCAGAGAAGAATTTGAAAAAGCAGTCCGTTTTCGGGATGAGGGAAACTATGATGCGGCCCGTAGCTGTTTTGAGTCGGTGCAGAAAGAATTTCCTGAGGATAGAACAACTGCTATTTACCTGAGTCGATTCCGGAAATCTGAGAATTAGGTTCTTCACTCCTGCGGATCTTTCAGACGTTGTATGAGAAGGTTGTATGAGTAGAGAAACAAAAAGAGGGCTGTCAGAATTATCAGTATTTATTAAACAGAAAATCCGTAGCCAGCAGCCCGGCGGCAAGCTCCTTATGGTGCACCATCAATCCCTTCACAAGGATTTTCTGCCCCCACTCCAGAACCTCTGTACAGAGACAGTAATCGTAATAGGGAGTATCCCGTTCACCATCCTTTCTCAGAACTTCTCTTCTGACTTCTTTAAACAGAAACTCCAGATTCTTTGCCAGACTGATTCGCTGTGAAGGGGTAATCTCCATCTTCAGTTTCACGATCCGTTCATCCTCTATCTCTTTTTTTTCTCTGATAGTCTCAACCAGTTCACGCAAACTGTATTCATGGACCCTCTTCACCTGAAAGATAGAGGCAGCACAGTCGGCCAGACAGTAAAGCAGATCCTTATGCCGTCTCATACTTTCGGGCAGAAGCATTCTTATCTTCTGGTCAACAGTATAATCACCGTCAGTAAGGTCGGGCAGATGAAAATCAATTATTGATCTTGCCTCAGAGCTCTTTATGTACCTCTGATAGGAGTGTTCAAATTTCTTATGGGGTTTAAAGAAATACTTCTCACCCTTGAGATATCCAAACACCTTTTTGGTATCAAGATAACCCAGCTCATTGAAGTCGTGTAAAAAGGACTTACTGAAGTCAAAGATCCAGCCCATCTGAATGGAGTTTTTAATGTAGATCGTACTGGTTCCCTGAATATTAGGTTTTTTATTAATCCCCATACCCGAAATATCTACAACAATAATATTTTTATATCCCCTCTCCCGGGCCATTTCATAGGGCATATTATCCACAACCCCGCCGTCGATAAAGGACTTTCCGTTTATAACAGTCTGCTCCAGTCCCGGAAAAGCGGCACTGGCCATGAGATAATCCAGTACGGTTCCCTCTGCCATATCATCAAGGAATACATACTGAGGCTTGAAATCTGATACATTAAAAGTTACGACACCAAGCTCATTCCCACTCTTCCTGATGGCTTTTTCACTCAAATTTTTGTAAAGGAGCTCCCGTAAAGGGGATACGTCTATCCCCTTTTTCTCTATAACACTGTGATAGAACTTTTTGAATGCCGCCAGGTTTGCTTTACCTATATGGATATTCCCGCCATCAAGGAATTCCTCAGGAATATTCATAATGAAATCTGCAGCGATATTGGCACCGATATCTTCCATTTCCTGAATTTTATTCTGTGCCAGAAATCCTGCCAGAATGGCCCCTATGGAATTGCCGATAAAAGCCTCAACCTCAACACCTATCTCGGACAGAGCCCTCCAGGCACCAACGTGGTAGACACCCTTGGCCCCTCCACCGCTCAAAATAAGGCAGTATTTTTCATTGTGATGAGAAAGATGATGTTTAGCAGATTTATGCCTCTTGAACATAAGAACCTCAGAACTTTGATGTATATCTCTAATTATGAGCTATTCCACAGATGTTTCAATAAGAATATTTGACTGAATGGAGACTGAATTAGATTTAGACAATAATGCATAGATTGTCATTATAAGTTAAGATGGAGCTATGAAACATAATATAAAAGCCAAACAGAATAATTCAAAGAACTGCTTTGTCTGTGGACTGAGCAATGACTTCGGTCTTAAAACCAAATTTTATGAAACAGAGAATGACGAGATAGTTGCCCTCTTCACTCCGGAACTGCGACATCAGAGCTACCCCGGAATCACCCACGGCGGCATATCGGCAGCTATTCTGGATGAAACCATAGGACGGGCCATCATGGCCAGATATGATGAACAGGTATGGGGAGTGACTGTGGATCTGAGAATCCGTTACAGAAAGCCTGTCCCCTACGATGTTGAACTGAAGGCCGTAGGCAGAATTAGCGAAGAAAGAGGTCCCTTCTTCGAAGGAAGCGGAGAGATACTTCTTCCCAACGGTGATGTAGCAGTCAGCTGCACCGGCAAATACATGAAAAGAAATATCTCTGATATAGCAAGCGATGCTTTTTCTGATGAGGAGTGGTTTCCGGTGGAAGATGAAACCGCTGTCAGAGAGCTTGATCTACCCTGAGAATTAAGTTGCTGATGGGAAGGATATGGAAAATTCATCAGCAATAGAACGTAATGACTCACATACAGCAGCCGGAACAGCTACTCCGAGCTTTAGAGAGTCTGCTTCCGCCTCAAACTCTTTTAATCCGGCAAAATAGACCCGGTCCTGCCCCTCTGCTGCTTCCATATTGCGAATATCCTGAAGCATCATATCCATGTTTTTCCTGAATTGAAGGGAATCCATAAAAAGATCAATTTTCATCGCTCCGAAGCAATGAGAAACACGGGCTGAAGAATCTTGACTGTCACAGATATCCGGCCCCCATGCGGAACCAGAGAGAACCCCGGTCATGATATCCACCATCATGGCCAATCCAAACCCTTTATGACCACCTGAGATTTCAGAGTCACCTCCGAGAGGAACAATCCCGCCGCCCTTTCTGTGAAACATATCATCTAACAGAGGTCCTGCCTGACGAACACTTTTCCCATGCTTATCAACAGCCCAGCCGGAGACCAGATCCTTTGACTCCCTGTCATAGACCTCAATTTTCCCTCTTGTTACGACGGTGGTGGACATATCCAGAACAAAGGATTTCTCCTTGTCTGCAGGAGCTGCAAAAGCCATTGGATTTGTGCCGAACATAACCTGCCGTCCAAAAGTTGGGACACCAAGAGCCGCCGTATTTGTCATTGAGATTCCAATCATATCCCTTTCCAGAGCCATCATTGCATAATAGCCGGCAATACCGTAATGGTTGGAATTCCTGACACAGGCGAAAGCCATACCGCTCTTTTCCGCCTTATCCAGTACATGATTCATCGCTCTTTTACTGACAGGAACACCAAGAGCTCCCTCAGCATCCAGAAGGAGAGAAACAGGACTGTCCCTGATTACTTCGGCCTGGGCATGTATATCCATGGACCCTTCCTGAATACCCGAGAGATACCTCTTCAGTCTGGCTATCCCATGGGAGGGAATATTTCTGGCATCCGCTGCAACCAGAACTTCAGCACAATCATGTGCATCATCGGCGGAGACTCCATGGACTATAAAAACCTTCTGACAAAATGAAATAAGGTCCTCTTTTTTAAATCGATAAGATTCCATATTATATTTCCCCCTGCACATCATAATTTACGAAACATCTGACCGGACCGTTACAAAAGATATGAAAGGGCTCTATTCCTCAAAAAACGCCTGGTTTCTTCCGGCAATCAACCTCAACCCTTCGAGGATAAGCCAGGGTTCTGTCAGGGTGAATCGGTCGGTAAGAGGAGCAATAACCTGAGAACGGCCTCCTGTGGCAACAACAGAAGCCGTACCGCCCAGTTCTTTCTTCATCCTGTCGATGAGGGATTCGACCAGACCCGTATAACCCCAGACAACTCCGGACTGGATGGACTTGATTGTATTGGTTCCGATAGCCTTTTGAGGAGGCTCAAGCCAGACCTGAGGCAGCTGTGCGGTATGCTCGGATAGAGCTTCGGCGGCGGCCTGAAGTCCCGGAGCAATAGAGACTCCCAGGATCTCCCCGGGCTCCCTGATGGCTGTAAAAGTCAGGGCCGTACCGAAATCAACAACAATACAGTTTCCCTGAATCCTGTTATATGCGGCCACAGAGTTACAGACAATATCGGTTCCCAGTTCTGCGGGATTCTCAATACATATCTTGAGTCCGGTTTTAACGCCGGGACCTACAATCAGAGGAGTAATTCCGGTTGTGCGCTGAACCATATCTCTAATCTTGCCTGTGAGTCCGGGAACTACAGAACTGATGACAGCCTGGTTGATTGAATCTCGTGAGACTCCCCCTTCCCTGAGGAGATCACGTACAAGAACACCATATTCATCGGGCATCTTTGAAGAGTCAGTACTGATCCGCCAATGATTTATCCAGCCCTCACCGTCATGAACCCCTAAAACTATATTGGTATTACCCACATCTACAGCAAGCAGCATTACTCTTCATCCTCCAGGTCATCAAGTTTTGATTTTTTACCCTTATTCATAGAAGGATCTCCCACAGCTTTCCAGGCCAGAACTACTGCGCCGCAGATAACAGCCGCTGCTCCCGCTTCGGCAAATCCGTTGGCAGCGATAATGGCTGCAATCAATTCCCAGGGTAGAGCTCCGGCAATTCCCAGGGCTCCCAGAACCAGTATTGTATTTGTCAGACTCCCTGCAATGGAGGCCAGAATTGTAGCAAGAGCTGTCAGCTTTCCGTTGAAAGCACGGTAGACTGCCCAGGCACTGAGACCTATAAAAATACGGGGCAGAACTGAAATCAGGGGATTCACAAAAAAGACATCCACAGGACCTGTAGGAGCTACAGCCGCCTGGATCAGACTGAAAATTCCAAAAATGAGACCGATGATCATGCCCACAACAGGCCCTTCAAGAATGGCACCGATAATCACAGGCACATGCATGATAGTCAGAGAAGCTCCCGAAAACCAGGGAATAAATCCCAGACGTGTTGCTCCCAGAACAACAGAGACTGCGGCCATCACAGCGGTAATAACGATCTTACGGGTACGGTTTGTATCAGACATAATTTCCTCCAAAAGAAAAGATAAATCTACTGCCCAGCAGCAGTATAGTAAACAGAATTAATAGTGTTAAAGCCCGAGTGTCCCGGACAGTCCACACATACTCAGTCAGCCTGCTGCGCTCCTGTCCTGCTTCATAGCAGCGGGCTTCCATGGCCTCAACCAGTGTCTCCGCTCTCTCAAGAGCCGCAATAAAAAGGGGTACCAGGAGAGGGATATAAAGGCGAATTTTCTTTAGTAATCCCATTTTCCAGGTCCCGAAGGAGCCGCCTCTTGAGGCCTGAGCCTTGGTTATATGCTCTGCCTCCATTGCAAGAATGGGAATAAAGCGGAAGGTGATGGTAATAACCAGAGAGAGATCATGGGAGAACGCTCTTTTTCTTCCGAAAGGCCGGAACAGGATCTCCGCACCATGGCTGATCTCCGATACAGTGGTCACCGTTGTAAAAAGGGTGAACAGCAGAAAAAGACAGAAAAAACGCCCGAAAATCTTGGCTGTAAAAATCAGATCCTCTCTGTGCATCTCAAAACGCCCAAGGCTCATAATTGCATCAGAACTGTAAGCCCTTGGAATCAGAAACATCTGAATCAGTACTATGATTATCAGAAAAGGAAGTACCGGGCCTGTCCCTCTGAGCAGAGAGAAAATACCATGTCCTGAAAGTCTGGCTGTAACAATCAGCAGCAGAAAGATAATAGGCAGCTGAGGAAAAAAGGGAGAGAGGAGTATCAGAATCATTACCAGAACAAGAGCCGCCAGTTTCAGAGCGGGGTTCATTGTATGAAGAAAACTTGTCCCCGGACGGTACTGACCGATAGAAAGGTTCTGCAGAATTTCAAAGTCATTCATACTCTGCACTCCAGCCTTGCATAGAGTTCCGCAGGAGTGACAGGAAGGGGCCTCATACCCAAAGCAAGGGCAATCCGGGAACTCAATGGATATTCCAGTCCGAAAATCCCGGGATCATGATTCTGAAAGAACTCGGATATACCGCCGTCCCAGAAAATCCGGCCTTCCCTGAAAACAAGAAGACGCTCTGAAAGACGCACCGCCTGCTCTACATTATGTGTAACGGTGATCAGGGAGAGTCCATCCTTATGCAGTGATCTGAGTATGGATTCCATATTATCAGCAGAAAGAGGATCGAGACCCGCCGTCGGTTCATCCAGGAGGAGAACTTCCGGTTTCATTGCCAGGACTCCTGCAAGAGCGGCCTTTCTTTTCTGACCACCGCTGAGAGCCCGCACTGGGAAATCCTTATATCCTTTATAACTCAGACCTACCTGATCCAGGGCGTCTTTGACACGGAGAGAGAGCTCCCTGCCTCTGAGTCCCATCTGATAGGGGCCGAAAGCCACATCATCACCCACAAGGGATGCAAAAAGCTGCTTTTCAGGCTGCTGCATCACAAGGCCGATCCTGCTGCGCAGCCGGGCCAGATCAGTTTTCTTATCAAGGGGATTCTCAGACAGAAGGGTCAGCTCACCTGTATCTGGCAGGAGAAGACTGTTCAGAATCTGCAGAAAGGTGGATTTACCGGAACCCGTTGTTCCCATAACCGAGACAGACTCCCCTCTGAAAAGTTTAAAACTCACATCCCTGAGGGCATCCACGGTCACTGCACTCTTACTGCCGTAGCTCCTGCTTACAGAACTCAGGCGGATGATAACATCCCGCTCTGTATCCCCATCTTTATCCAGAGGAGATTCCTCCCGGCTCTTATGAGAAGCCCGGGGAGCAGCAGAGTTGTCAATTCTACAGCTCGATTTCAATTTATCTGCCAGATCCTCTTCAAGGAAGATCTTCTTCACTTCAGGAAGGTCTGCAGAAAAATAGGCACCCAGCTTCTGAACAGGGGATGGCTTCAAAGACCAGCTCTCCAGATCGTCACTGCGCTCTACAAAGAGTTCAGGACTGCTGTTTTCTATCAGCCTGCCCTGATGCAGAAGGAGAATCTGATCCGCACGGCTGGCCTGGTCCATAAAGTGGGTGATTCTGATAACAGTAAAACCTTCTGTGTGTAATTCCTCAAGCAGACTGTTCAGCTGACACCGTCCCAGAGGATTCAGCATGGACTCAGCCTCATCGAGTATAAGACAGCCGGTTCCCATGGCCAGGATTCCCGCCAAAGCAAGTCTCTGCTGCTGACCGGCAGAGAGCATATGAGTGGCTCTGGCAGAAAGATCGCTGAGAGATGTTTCCTTCAGCGCATCCCTGACTCTGTCTTTTATTTCGCTGCTGTCCAGAGCAAGATTTTCAGGACCGAAGGCGGCATCCTCCCTGACAACAGTAGCCACAATTTGTGTAGAGGGATTCTGGAAGACAAGGCCTGCCCTGGTTCTTATCTGTCTGTGTAAAGATTTGTCGGATGTGTCTCTTCCATCCACAAGAACCTGTCCTGAATCCGGAATCAGGAGCCCTATCATAAGGCGGGTCATGGTGCTCTTGCCTGAGGCATTCCCACCAATCACAGCGATGTGTTTACCCTTCTCCAGGGTAAATGAGACATTTTTAAGAGCCGCCTCTTTCTGTCCGGGGTAAGTAAAACTTACATCCCTGAAATCAATAAAAGACATTTGGATCCCTCCGGCAGAAAATGCGGGACAGGACAGAGACTGTTTTAATAAATGTTATGTTCATATGTTTCACCTCAACGTCCCGGTCCTTAACGGATCCAAGCGTACTGGTCACTTTAAACTTACTCAGCCCATTGAATGATGTCAAGTGTAAGTCATGGCGTTGACGCCCTTCTCCCTCATCCGTACAATTCAACCATATGAAAGCTTTTTCCCTTCTGGTCAAACCGGCCTCGGCCGATTGTAATCTACGCTGTGAGTACTGTTTCTACCTGGATCATATCTGTGAATCCAAAAAGACACGTATGGATGATGAGACCCTTGAAACAATGGTCCGGAGCTATATGCAGACGAAACAGCCTCAATATTCCATTGCCTTCCAGGGTGGTGAGCCCACATTGATGGGGCTTCCCTTTTTTAAGAAACTTGTTGCCCTGGAAAAAAAATATGCCCCCCCGGGAGCTTCCATTGCCAATGCTATTCAGACCAACGGCACACTCATAACCGACGAGATGGCCGCATTCTTCGGAGAGTATAAATTCCTTTTGGGAGTCAGTATGGACGGCCCCCCGGAGATTCATGACAATTACAGAAAGACAGTAGGGAAACAAGGTTCCCATCATCTTGTACAGCAGGGTCTGGATCTTCTGAAAAAACACAATGTTGAATACAATATTCTGACCCTTGTAAACGATCTGAACAGCAGACAGCCCGAACTTGTGTATGATTACCTCTACAACAAGGGTGAACGCTTTCTTCAGTTTATTCCCTGTGTGGAATTCAAGGAAGACGGTGTAACCCCCGAGGACTACTCTGTCAGCCCCGAAGGATGGGGAGACTTTCTAATAGCTATCTTTGACCGCTGGTACAAAAACCGCTACGAGGTTTCCATCCGGATGTTCGACTCACTCCTGAATAAAATGGTACTGGGTCATCCGTCCACCTGTGATATGGATTGTAACTGCTGTCAGTATTTTGTTGTGGAATACGACGGCTCGGTCTATCCCTGTGACTTTTTTGTCAAAGAAGACCTGAAACTGGGTAATGTTAAAAAAGGAAGCTGGACAGGTTTTATCAATAATAATATCTATAAAAAATTCGGCGCTGGCAAGATGAATTTCCAGGATGACTGCAGGGACTGTCCCTGGCTCTCCTTCTGTCACGGCGACTGCCAGAAACACAGAAGCGGTGTAAATAATGATGGTCTCTCCTACCTCTGTCCCGGCCTGAAAAAATTCTATAAACATGCATTGCCCCGTCTTCGGACTCTGGCGGATCAGATCATAATGGACCGCAGCCGTCAGGGAATGTAGATCAACACAAAGAGACAGAAATACAATATCCCTCACATAGCAATGAATACCGTGAAATTTTATCCCGGGAAATATTACATTGTTCAGAAGTTTTCTATAGAGTAGAGCAAACAGTTAAACCCCTTACCACAAGACGAAGGAGCTGCTGAGATGAAATTACAGGATAAAGAGTTACTGATTCTGGATGGTGCCTGCGGCACAAGCATTCAGAACATGGACCTGCCCGATACAGTCTGGGACGGAAATGAGGGCTGTAATGAGTACCTCTGTCTCACTGCCCCCGACAAAATAACTGAGATGCATCTGAGCTTCCTTGAAGCCGGAGCGGATATTATTGAAACAAACAGCTTTGGCTGCACGACTGTTGTACTTGGAGAATATGATCTTCAGGACAAGGTTGTTGAAATCAATACGGCATCAGTCAACTGCGCCCGCAAGGCAGTCGAACAGCACGGTTCCGGATGGGTTGCCGGCTCGGTGGGACCGGGAACGAAACTCCCCTCCCTGGGTCATATCACTGTGGAAGATCTGGCCGCAGCCTATAAACAGCAGATTGAAGCTCTCACTGATGCAGGTGTGGATCTTCTTATCCTCGAAACCGCTCAGGATATCCTGCAGCTCAAGACAGTATTGATTTCAGCCAGAGAAGTTCTTGATGAAAAAGAACTGGATATTCCCATTATGATATCCATAACTATCGAAAGTACAGGCACCATGCTGGCAGGAACCGATATCGCCGCTGCGGCAGCCATAATCGAACCCTTCAATGTGTTCTCCTTTGGACTGAACTGTGCCACGGGCCCTGAAGATATGCTCAGCAGCATCCGCTGGCTCAGTCACAACTGGTCAGGCAGAATCTCCTGCCTTCCGAATCAGGGACTTCCTGAAATTGTAGACGGAGTAACCACCTATCCCATGACTCCCGAAGCCTATGCATCTGAACTTAAGAGCTTTATAGGAGACTGGGGTGTTACTCTGGCCGGAGGCTGCTGCGGAACAACTCCCGAACATATATCCAGGCTCAAAGAAGAGCTGACAGGTCTGAAACCTGCAGTAAGAGAGGTTCAGTCATGAAAGCATCCATAGCCAGCCTGTATGAATCGGTTGAACTGGTTCAGCCCATAAGACCCCTTATCATCGGAGAACGATGTAATGCCAACGGCTCAAAACGTTTCAGGGAAGCTCTTCTCGATGATGACTACGATACCTGCCTGACAATTGCCAGGGAGCAGGAAGCCGTAGGGGCCCATGTTATAGACCTCTGCACTGCCTACGCGGGTCGTGATGAAATGAAGGATATGGAGATTCTGATTCCCACATACTCCTCATCTCTAAAACCTCCCCTGATGATCGACTCTACTACTCCTGCAGTAATCGAACGTGCCCTGCAGATCTATCCCGGGCGCTGTATTATCAACTCCGTGAACCTTGAAGACGGGGGAGTGAATATCTACAAGGTATTGAAGCTGGTCAAGAAATACGGTGCCGCCGTTGTAGCCCTTACAATTGATGAAAAGGGCATGGCCATGACCACCGCCGACAAGATCGGGATTGCGAAAAGAATTCATACTATAGCAGTGGATGAGATGGGGCTGCGCCCTCAGGATATTCTTTTTGATCCCCTCACCTTCACAATCGGTGCGGGTGATGAAACTCTCAGGGATGCGGCAATTCAGACCCTTGAAGCCATTAAAGGAATAAAAAAAGAGCTGCCCGGCTGTCTGACCATCCTTGGCCTCAGTAATATATCCTTCGGTCTTTCACCAGTTTCCAGAAAGATCCTGAATGCTGTATTCCTCCATGAAGCTCTGGAGTACGGACTTGATTCCTGTATTATCGATGCAGCCAAAATGATGCCTCTGGCATCCATCCCCGAAGAAGACCGGGAAATCTGTATGGATCTTCTCTTCGATAGAGTTAAAAACCCGGAGAAGTCCCCGCTCCTCACTTTTATCGATTACTTCAGTACGGCTGCGGAAGCCAAAGATGACGGGGAAGAACAAAAATGGAAACCCATAGAGACTCAGCTCTACGACAAGATAGTTACGGGAAACAAGGATGACCTTGAAGATATTCTTGATATGCTGCTTCAGCGCCGTTCACCCCTGGGAATTATAAACGAGATACTCGTCCCCGGAATGAGACATGTGGGAGAGCTCTTCGGAAAGGGGGAGATACTCCTCCCCTTCGTCCTACAGTCAGCGGAAGCCATGAAGGCTTCGGTACGGTTTCTGGAACCCCTGATGGAGAAGTCGGATGAATCTGAAAAACTTAAGATCCTCCTGGCAACTGTTCAGGGAGATGTCCATGATATAGGTAAAAACCTGGTGGATATCATCCTCAGCAATAATGGCTATATGGTCTACAATATCGGAATTAAAGTTCCCGCAGAAACAATTATCCAGAAAGCCAGGGAGTACAATGTAGATATCATCGGGCTGAGCGGTCTTCTTGTAAAATCAGCCATGGTAATGGCTGAAAGCCTACCCCAGTATGAAGAGGCGGGACTCAATGTGCCTATTTTTCTGGGGGGAGCGGCCCTGACCAGAAAGTTTGTAGCACAGAGTTGTGTTCCCGCTTATACATCTCCTGTTGTATATAATCAGGATGCCTTTGATGCCCTGAAAAAAGTAAGGGATTTTGAAGCGGGAACTCTGAAAGCGACTGAATGGGTAGCAGCTTCAGATGTAAAAGAAGTTAAACCCGGACTCAAGGATGGGAATGTCTTAAGAGATAATCCCGTTCCTGAAGCACCCTTTCTGGGGGATAGAATCATTAGGGATATAGACCTGGAGGAGGTTCTCTCCCTTATCAATAAACAGGCCCTCTTCAGAGGCAGATGGGGATATCGCCGGGGCAAAATGACAGCTCAGGAGTATGAGGATCTAATTAAAACAAAGGTGGAACCTCTGTATGAGGATTTCAGAAATCAGTTCCTTAATGAAGGACTTATAGATGCCAAGGCTGCCTATGGATATTTCCCCTGTGAAAGCCGTGAAAACAGTCTTGTGATGAGTCATAAGGGGAAGGAGTATGATTACGCCTTTCCCAGACAGGGAGAAGCTCCCTTCCTCTGTCTCTCGGATTATTATAAGAATGCCGACGAGGGCGGTGATGTTGCAGGGCTTTTCGTAGTGACCATTGGAGAAGAAGTCTCCAAAAGGACAGCAGAGCTCTATGCCGCCGATGAATATCACGACTACCTGATGCTCCATGCATTCTCGGTGGAAGTCACCGATGCCCTTGCCGAATACTGGCATAAAAGAATGCGTAGAGAACTGGGAATAGCCTCCTCGGAGCCTGAAAACATCCACGGATATGTGACACAGCAGTATCAGGGTTCCCGCTATGGTTTCGGCTACCCCTCCTGCCCGGATATATCAGCACACGGCCTTCTTTTTGATATGCTGAAACCCGATAGAATCGGCATCAGCCTGACAGAAAACTATGAAATGGTTCCAGAGCAGAGTACATCAGCACTGGTGGCCCACCACCCGCAGGCCAAGTACTTTGCGGTATAAGCGGCTCTGCCGAGGAGAACAATAATTATGAAATACATATGCATCAACTGCGGTTATATCTATGATCCTGAGGAGGGAGATCCCATGGGAGAGATTGAACCGGGAACAGCCTTTGACGACCTGCCGGAAACATGGGTCTGTCCTCTGTGCTATTCAACCCGGGATCTTTTTGATCCTGTAGATTAACAGAGCCCGACCAAACAAGGAGAAAAACTTGACCCCCTTTCTTGAACAGATAAAAAAACAGCCTCTCGTCTTTGACGGTGCCATGGGAACCATGCTCTACAGTAAGGGCATATTTCTGAACCGCTGCTATGACGAACTTAATATTACCAACCCCGAAATTGTTGCCGAGGTTCACAAGGCCTACAGTGAAGCGGGAGCGGATGTCCTTGAGACAAATACCTTCGGTGCCAACCGCATCAAGCTGACTGAGCACGGTCTGGGAGACAAGGTTGTTGAGATCAACAAAGCGGCAGCCCGCCTTGCAAGGGAATATGCCGACGAAGCTCAGTATGTAGCCGGTTCCATGGGTCCCTGTCTTAAATCAGGACAGATACTGAAAGAGAACAGAAGAGAGGAACTGGCAGCAGTTTTCACAGAACAGGCCGAAGCCCTGTACAAAGGCGGCGTGGATTTGATAATCCTCGAGACCTTCAGCCACAGTGAAGAACTCATCCTTGCAGCCCGGTGCGCCGCATCAACAGAACTTCCAGTCTGCGGCTGTTTTACACTCACCGAGGAGGGATACACCCCCGGAGGTGAAAACCTTGAAACACTGATGCAGAAACTTAATGACTGTGATGCCCTTGATGTTCTGGGACTGAATTGCGGAACCGGTCCATCCCACACCTACAACTGGGTTGAGAAGGCTGTGACTCTGACTGATAAACCTATTATCGCCATGCCCAATGCAGGCTTTCCAAAACAGAAAGATGACCGTATGGTCTATCTGACCAATCCTGAATACTTCGCATCCTATGCCAAAAAGTTTATCGAACTGGGTGTAAGCGGAATCGGCGGATGCTGCGGAACCACCCCTGAGCATATACTGAAGGCCTCACGTACAGTGAAGGCAACGTCCCTGGTCAAACAGCATGTGGAGATCAAGGCAGTAGATAAAGAGTCTATTGAGATTACTCCCGTACCCCAGGAACAGAAATCCCGCCTGGCCTGTCTTCTCAAACAGGGAAAAATGGTAACATCAGTAGAGCTGACACCACCCCGAAGCACAGACCTGACGATTTTTATCAATAAGGCGAAAATCTGTGCCTTCCACGGTGTCGACGCCATCAATATACCCGACGGCCCCAGAGCCAGTGCAAGAGTGTCACCCATGATAGCCGCTTCCATCATTCAGAAAGAGGCTGGAATTGAGGCCGTTCTCCACTACACCTGCAGGGATAGAAACCTTCTGGGTATGCAGTCCGATATACTGGGATCCGTTGCAGCAGGTCTGAATAACTTCCTGGTAATCACCGGAGATCCACCCAAGTCGGGAGACTATCCCGAGGTCACCGGGGTCTTCGATGTGGATTCCATAGGACTGACACAGGTTGTTCATAACCTTAACTATGGTAGAGACTTCGGAGGCAATCCCATTACACCGCCCACCGCCATTTTTACAGGTGTGGGAGCTAATCCCTGTGCAGTATCTCCCGAGCTGGAAATGGATCGTTATCGCAGAAAGATTGAAGCGGGAGCCGAGTATGCCATAACCCAACCGGTTTTTGATCCCGATGCTCTTCTGAGATTTCTGGACAAGGCCTCCGCCTTCGGCAGTATTCCCGTTATAGCGGGTGTATGGCCCCTGGTAAGCTTTAAGAACGCCGAGTTTATGCGTAATGAAGTCCCGGGAGTGGAAGTCCCCGATGAGGTAATGGAGAGGATGAGCCGCTGTAAGACCAGAGAAGAAGGCATTGCAGAAGGGATCAGAATCGCCGAAGACATCTGCAGAATCATTGAACCCCATGTACAGGGATTTCAGGTCAGTGCCCCCTTCGGAAAAGTGGAACTGGCCCTCAAGGTACTGGGAATGGATACAAATAAATGAAAGATAAAATGAGAATATTCTGCTGCGGTTCAAATCCGGGTCTCAGTGAATCAATTGCCGGGGAACTCGATATGAAATTGAGCCCCCTTGAAATATCCCGTTTCTCCAACGACAACCTTTCGGTACAAATTCAGGAAAATGTCAGAGACAGAGATGTCTTTGTGATTCAATCCCTTACAACTCCGGTAAGCGAACACCTTATGGAGATGCTGATCACAATGGATGCACTGCGCAGTTCCTCTGCAGGGAGGATCACAGCGGTAATTCCCTATTACTCTTATGCCCGTTCCGATAAAAAGGATGCACCCAGGATATCTATTACCGCCAGATTGATTGCAGATCTACTCAAGACGGCAGGAGCCGACAGGGTCCTGACCATGGACCTCCACTCAGCTCAGGTTCACGGTTTTTTCAGTATGCCCGTAGATCACCTGACAGCGACATATACCATTGCAGATTATTTCCGGCACTATGAAAACAAAGAGAATATGATTGTTGTGGCAACCGATGCGGGGGGCGCCAAGAGAGCCGGCCGTTTTGCCGAGAGTCTGGATGCTCCTATTGCCATCATTGATAAAAGAAGAATCAGTGATACTGAGGTGAACCAGGGAGAGTTGATTGGTAATGTACGCGGCAGGGATGCTGTAATTTTTGACGATGAGATTGCCACAGGCGCTACAATACTCGAAACCATCAAAACCCTTAAAGCTGCGGGAGTCGGAAAGATCTATGTCAGTGCTGTCCACCCTGTTCTCTGCGGTGAAGCCGTAAGCCGGCTCAAAAAGGCGGGAATCGAAAAACTGATTGTAACCAACACCGTGGAGATAACGGAAGAGAAACTTATGAAAAATATGATGGTACTCTCGGTTGCCCCCCTTATGGCGGAAGCAATCCGGCGTATTCATACCGGAGAAAGTGTGGGAGAGCTATTCCCTCACTGATTCCTGTTCCCTACGGGCTGACCGGAGTCATCAGAGTGATACCTGTACAAAGATTGTATGGGTTCTTGCACCCCGGCTCGGCAGGGTGGGTTCCGTTGAACTTAGAATATTAACCGATCCCCCCCTCTCAAGAAGGCTGCTTCCTTCTTCACTCAAGTCGGGCCACAGGCCTTCGTTCAGAGAAACTGTCCCCGCCATAATCCCCTCAGTGATTCGAACCGGAACTTTCATCTCCCCCTGGGGGCTTCTCAGATAAACAAGACTGTCTTCACTGACTCCCCGCTCCCCGGCATCATCGGGGTTAATCCACAATCCCCTGTCCTCTTCCATCCTGAATCCTTCAATATTGGAGTACTGAGAATGGATTCCATGAAGAGGATGGGGGGTGACCAGCATCAGGGGATAATCAGGATCATCGGGCAGAATTCCTCTGTAATGAGGGTACCCGGGAAATCCAGTCTCCTCATAATGCCGGGAGGCTATTTCAATCCTGCCCGAGGGGGTACTCAGCGGATTGGCGGCAGGATCTTCAATAAAGTCAGAAAATGCATTACGCTCCTGCTCCTCAGCCATAAATAATCCGTCTCGTTTAAATGCAGCCGGATCAGGGATATCGGAATCCTCAAGAAAGGAGTCAATCCACTGGGATGCACTCCTTCCTTCACTGTATTCATCTTTAAATCCGAGACGCTCTGAAAGCTCTGTGAATATCTGATAATCCGTCAAAACACCCTGGGGAGCTTCGGCGGCCCTGGCTGAGTAAAGAATGAAGTTACCCGCAGATTTTACAATATCATCGCGCTCCAGAAATGTGGCGACTGGAAAAACGATATCACAGAGAGCCATGGTTGGAGTCAGAAAAAAATCATGCCCTATCACGAGATCCAGGTTCTGAAAGGCCCTGAGGTTCTTCCTGATATCACTCCCCTGAGACAGTAGATTACCACCAGTTATATAGGCGGCTTTAATATCTCTCTTAAGAATATGATCGGGCCATTCATAAACAGGGATTGAAATATTATTGTGGGAAGGAACCGGAAAAGAGGCACAGCGGGGACCGGGGATTTTACCCCAGAACATTCCTCCCGAACCTCCCCCGGGAATACCGATATTCCCTGTTGCCAGCTGCAGAGCCACAGGCATCCGGGCAGCCTCTTCTCCAGCTATGGCACGCTGAAGGGAGAGTCCGGGCAGGATGACTGCAGGTTTCGTCCGACCATAAAGCTCTGCAAGTTTCTCAATATCAGAAACAGGAATTCCACAGACCTCGGAAGCCCATTCAGGACTCTTTGGAATACCGTCTATCTCACCCCGGACATAAGCCTTCAGCTCGGAAAAACCATGGGAGTATTTTTCAATAAATCCGTGATCCTGAAGTTCATTCCTTATCAGATGGAAAAGCAGAGCGGCCATCAATGCCGTGTCCGTTCCCGGTTTGACAGGTATCCACCAGCTCCCCATTGTGTCGGCAGTTCTGGTCTTACGGGGATCGATGACTATGATTGGAACACCACGCTTCCTGGCTTCCAGTATGCGGGGAGACATTTCACAACCCATGCGGGTATCAAAGGCATTATAGCCCCAAAGAATAATCAGTTTTGAATGGGCAAGATTACCCGCATCCATACCACTGTTTTTAGTACCGAAAAGATAGGGCATAACATAGGAAGCCGCCTCAGAACTGTAACTTCCGCCGCAGCGCAGGGCTCCGCCCCACAAAGTAAGAAATCGGGAAGTCAAAGCAGAATTATTATGCATCTTTCCTCGACAGGCTCCGCCGCTTGAGAGATCAATAAGAGAGGTACAGTCGTGATCCCTGCGAAACTCTTCAAGCCGGAAGGCCGCAAGATCCAGAGCCTCCTCCCAGGAAGCTTCACGGAAATTATCCCGTGCATCCTGAACATTTGAAAATTCTCTGGGTCTATTTTCAAGACGTATAAGGGGCCTGGTCAGCCTATGGGGATGCTGATCTATCTTCATGGCCTGAAACCCCTTTCGGCAGCCCTTCATATAAGGAGAGGCAAGAGGATTATTTTTGATTCGGATCACACACCCGTTTTCACTGTAAGCGATAAGGGGACAACCGCCCCCACAGTCCTTATTACAGGATACTGGAAATTTCTGCATACCCTATTCTATCCCGAACGAAGGTTTTTGTAACAGTTTTTTCTTGACAACACATCTGAATTAAAGTCTAATTCAGCAATGAAAATTACCATGATCGTCAATCCGAATGCCGGAAAGAAACAGGGCCGGTCTCTTGCAAGTGAAGCAGCGGAAGCCCTGAAGAAAGAAGGAATAGAGATTGAATTCCTGGTTTCAGAGAAGAAGGGTGACACTCGCGTTCTGGCTGAGAACCTCTCAATTGAGGGTGTAGATGCTGTCCTGGCTGTGGGTGGAGACGGTACCCTTTTTGAAGTTATCAACGGTCTGCTGTCAAAGAGAGACAGCCTGCCCATACCCATCGGTCAGATTCCTGTAGGTACGGGAAACTCCTTTATCAAAGACCTCGGAATTGAGAGTGTAGATGATGCTCTGCAGCATATTAAGGCAGGGAAAACCAAAGATATAGATCTGGGGGAATTTACCTGCAGTGAAGGACGATACTTCTTTGCCAATCTTCTCGGTTCCGGTTTTGTCTCCAATGTAGCCTACAGGGCAAAACGTTATAAGATTCTGGGAGCTTTTGCATATATCCTGGGAGTACTGGAAGAGATTATTTTTCTTAAATCCAGCGCTGTAGAGATTGAACTCGATGGAAAACTGATCAAAAGAGACGCTCTTTTTACTGAAATCTGTAACTCAAAATATACGGGAGGAGACATGATGATGGCCCCGGATGCAGAAATAAATGACGGCCTTCTGGACATCATTCTCCTTAATAAGGTTTCAAGAAGAAAAGTTCTCTCCCTGTTCCCCGCAATCTTCAAAGGAAAGCATGTGGAAGATGAGGTGATTGAGTGCTTCAAAGGGAAAAAAATATCTGTTAAATCCGACAGGCCCCTCATGCTTACACCCGACGGAGAAACCTTTGGAACGACGCCCATAGATGTTCAGATCCATCCGGGAAAAATCAGGATGTATTGCTGATGTTTATTTTTACCAGTATTTTCGGTTATATCTTCACTATTACAGTTCTGATTTTAGGACTCCCCTTCATACTCCTTCAGAATGTACTTAAAAATAAGCGCTTCTTTGATCCCCTTGTCAAGTTCATCTGTCACTTGATTCCTCTGAGTTTCGGAATCCGGGTAAAGACAGTGGGGAAGGAGCTTCTGGACCCCGAAAAAAGTTATGTATTTATTGCAAACCACGTCAATATTTTCGACCCCGTACTCCTATTCGGATTTATACCCCATTACGTCCGGGGTGTAGAACTGGAGTCTCACTTCAATTTGCCCGTCTGGGGAGCTGTTATCCGAGGACTTGGAAACATTCCCATCAGTCAGAAAGATGTAAAATCTGCCATCGAAAGTCTGGAGAAAGCCGGAAAGGTTATTAAGGGGGGAACGTCAATTGCCATGTTCCCCGAAGGACACCGCACAAGAGACGGAAAACTCCAGCCTTTTCAGAGAGGACCTTTCCGTCTTGTAAGAAATGCTGAAGTAGATATGGTACCGGTGGTTCTCAAAGGACTATGGGAAAGAAAAACAATACACTCACTCTTAGTAAAACCGGGAACAGTTGAAATCATATTCTCTAATCCGATTCCGGCTCAGGAGATACAGGAATCCAGCGACAGGGAACTGCGCAGCCGAAGCAGAGAGCTTATACAGGAGATCCTCGGCTAATGTTCCATATTATCCTTCATGAAGAGAACAGTTTCCTGGAGGATTTCCCTAGTTCTTGGAGTATCCTCTCTGCAGTCAAAATAATGTTCCCCTTCAGGATAGTACAGAGCTTTTATCATGGCACCATCCGCAATGGCACTCTGGTTGAATTCTTCCATAGAAGCAGGCAGTCCCCTACCCCACAGATCCTTTGTCTGCACTGTCAGGATCGGAATATCAGTAAAGACCTCTTTTGAACGTAAAGGCATCAAGCCATAATAGTAGATAGAGAATACCGGTTTGGGACCTGTGTACTTTGTACTGTCTTTAACAATGGTTTCCAAACCCACAGAACAACCATTTTCATTGCTTGAGAAAAATCCTATTTTCTGGGTATCAATCCCCAGATATTTTTGATTTTCAACAATCCATGTCATAAGAGTTTCCAGGGCTGCCTGAGGATTCCCGAGTTCATATGTGACAGCAATCAGACCTTCTTCGGCAATGACCTGCCCCCACTGCATATATTGATCAGTATCTTTCAGAGTTCTGCCGTAATAATCTTTTGCATGATTGTCTGTATCACCGGAAACCATTATAACAGCACCTCGTGCTTCATGCAGATCCATAGCCCTTGGATAGTAGATATCAGCCACTCTTACTGTTGTATTTTCAGGGCTGTAAATAAGACTGGCTACACGGACATCTGAGCTTCCGGACCCAATGACCAGAGTTCCCGGCCCTTTGTCTCCAACTCTGCTCTTTTCTCTGTAATGATTATCCCAGGAAACCATATCAGCATCATCCAGTACGACTGTCTGACAGCTGATAATTATTAAAAAAATAAAAATTGATCCCATAAATAGATGTATCTTTTTCATTCAAGACTCCTCATTTTCTGACAATGGTTTGAGTCCAAAAGTAAGGTATCTTTAATTATAGGATATTTTCAATCAGCTGTTTTCAAAAAAAGCCCGCAGGAATCTGAACTGCCCCCATATGTTGAAAAACATCCGGGAATCAGTTCAGAGTGCGGGCTTTTCTAAAATTTAAAATGAAAATCACTCTTTTACACCACCGAACGTCAGTCCCTGAATAAACTGTTTCTGTAGTATGAAAAAGACAACAACAGAGGGCAGAGCCGCCACAACCGAACCGGCGGCAATCAGATTCCAGCTGATCAGCCACTGCCCCTTAAGAGCACTCAGCCCGAAGGTGATGGGCCTGGCCTTGTCACTCTGTACCAGAGTCAGAGCCCAGAAAAAATCATTCCAGATAAAAGTGAATAACAGGACTCCCAGGGATGCCAATGCGGGCCTCAACAGAGGAATCATTATGGAGAAGAATATACGGGGCTCCGTAGCTCCCTCCACCCGGGCGGATTCAACCAGGGAAAAAGGCAGCTCCACTATGAAGTTTCTGAGAAAGAAGGTCGCAAAACCCGACTGAAAGGCGGTGTGGAAAATTACAAGCCCTATGATCGTGTCAAAAAGGCCGAACTTGACAAACATTGTCCGCACGGGAATCATCAGGATCTGATAGGGAATAAAGTTTCCTGCGATAAACATGGCATAGAGGGCTATCCGACCCTTGAAGGGATAGACCGCCAATGCAAATCCGGCCATGGAACTGAAGAGTATGGTAAAGAATACAGCCGGAAGAGTCATAACCGTACTGTTGATAAAATACCTCAACATAGGACTGCGGTCGGGGTTGAATACTTCGCTGTAGTTTTCGACGATGGCGATACGACTGGGAATACCCCAATAATTCCCGGAGGAGATATCAGATCCGGGGCGGATCGATGTGGAGACAATGGCCACCATAGGCAGCAGCCACATTATCAAAAGGAGAATAACTCCTACCACATAAAGAGCTCTGACGGGGACGATTCTTTTTTGTATTGGTGTTGGAAACATTTTTTACTTCTCCGTATCGATCATTCTTTTCAGAAAGAAATAGATGAAGACAGACATAATCAGGAAGAGTACAACTGCCAATGCGGCTCCATATCCCATCTTAAAATTGAATATGGCTTCATCATACATATGGTAGGCCAGTACATAACTGCTTCCCCAGGGGCCTCCGGCCGTCATTGTGGCAATCAGGTCAAAACTCCTGAGTGCTCCTATGACTGTGACAGTGAGGGCCACAATGGTTGCAGGACGGAGTTGAGGCAGGATCACATGACGGAGCATCTGCCACCCGGCGGCTCCATCAATTCTCCCGGCCTCCACAATCTGGGTGTTTACACCCGCCAGACCCGTCAGGTACAAGATCATGCAATAGGCTGTCTGCGGCCATAAACCGGCAATGATAATGCCGAATGTGGCCATCTTTTCATCGGCCAGAATCGGTATTGGCTCTATACCGAATACACCCAGAAGTACGGAGAGCAAACCCAGATCGGGATTGTAAAACCAGGAAAAGACCAGACCGACAACAACGAGATTTATAACAAAGGGAAAAAAGAAGAGTGACTTAATGACTCTCATCCCCTTAATTTGCTGATTTAAAAACAGAGCCAATGACAGCCCGACCAGGGGAGCCAGCATCATAAAAACAAGCCAGTAAATATTGTTTTTCAAAGATGTATAAAAACGGGGATCATCAAAAAGCTTTCGGTAATTTTTTAGACCGACCCAGGTCATGGGACTGAATCCATCCCATTTATGAAAGCTGATCCAGATACTCTGGAAGATGGGCCAAATGACAAAAATTGAGAATAATATCATAGCCGGTGCCAGAAAGTAGACGGGAGCATATTTCTGCTGCATTTTAAGCAGTTTATTCACGGTTTTTTTCTCCATGAACAGGCCTCCTTTTGGTTAACATATAAAAAAAGCAGCGGAGAGGAGATACTCCGCTTCGCTGCCTCATAAGAACAGAAATCAGTAACTGTTATTCAAAAAGACTCTTTCTTTCCCTTTCCAGTCTTGTTCTGATGGCATCTTCCCTGTCGGGATAAACCATAAATTCCTGAAATCCTTCCATACCGGCTTTTGCCATTTCAGGTGTGGTATCTCTGTCATAAAACTGAGCCAGACCATCTGCTTTTCCGAGCATTTCGAATCCTGCTTTTTTGAAGCGGTCATCCGGTGCGGAAGCATATTTGCTGGGAGGAAGACTTCCTGGATTCATGATGTCCTGTACATCAGGACGAGTCATGAAAGCCAAAAACATCTTTGCTGCTTCAACATTCTTAGCCTTGGCGGGAATATGAATTGTATCGGTAGGAGCATCTTCATAAACGCCTACTGAGGGATCGATAATGGGGAACTGGAAAAAACCTATTTTGTCGATAACACCGGCGCTTTCCATATCGGGCATCATGAAGTTTCCGATCAGGTACATGGCTGCTTCACCCTTGATAAGAGGAGCCTGTGCTTCCTGCCACGAGTAAGTCGCATGGTTCTCAAGGAAATGTCCACGCTTAACCATATCACCCCAAAGGTCAAATACTTTATCTAGTTTTGGATCAAGATAAGATGCTTTTCCGGTCATCAATTCCATATGGAACTCGTAACCGTTGACTCTCAGGTTAAAGTAATCGAACCATCCCGCCGCAGTCCACAGATATTTTGTTCCGATAGTTACCGGAGCTATCCCGTTTGCAACAAGTACATCATTATTAGACATGAACTCATCCCATGTTTCAGGAACAGACAGGCCGTATTTTTCGAAAATATCCATTCTGTAGTAAATACCCCACTGGTAATAAGACCAGGGAACACCATACTGTTTATTATTGATAGTCAATGAGTTGAGTGAAGAGGACATAGAGTCATAAAGATCTTCATCTTTCCATACATCACTGACATCCATAAACAGATTCTGATCTACAAAAAATTTCATTCTGTTACCGGCAAACCAGAACGCGACATCCGGTGCTTCGGTAGCCAGAAAGTTTCTGATGGCGGTTTTATATGCTTCATGATCAAATGTATTCAGCTGAACTTCGATCTCGGGATATTCTTCCTGAAAAAGAGCTACAGTCTCAGCAACAGCTGCTTTAGTAGAGGGATCAGACTGGTTTGAATTGATTACCAGCATTTTGGGACCTTCATCCATGGCTGCATCCTGCTGTCCTGCAGCAAAAACGCCGCTGATCAGAACAAAAACACTCAGCATAAGAACAATAATTCGTTTACTCATATATATCTCCTTGATTGACGTACTTCTATTGTAAATCCCTGTAACCAGACGTCAACGATAAGATTTTCCGTACTGTTTTGATATTTTAAGATGATTAGCCGCTCACCCTGTCTTGAATGTTAAAAAACTGTATAAATATACAAAAAATGAAGTATAATAATGAAAACAGGAATCTTTATGCACGCTTTTTTTATTTTCATGATTGTTTTTGATTTTTTTCTTCAAATATATTCAGATTCATTGTATTATATTAAGATAAAGAGGATTCCATGATTGAAAACCAACATACAAGAGGCAGGAGAGATGGTGAATTTTACCTGGCCGGCCTGACTGATCTTGAAAAAGAACTGCCATTTCACCTTGTGGGTGTTGGATATGACTTCTACCAATATCCGGTTCACAGACCCTTCGGCTACCCGGTCTATCAGTGGATACAGACAGTCTCAGGAACAGGAATACTCGAACTGAGGGGAGTAAAATACGAAGTGCCGGCGGAATATGGTTTTCTCCTCTACCCGGGAGAGGCCCATGCCTACTACCCTGCCGATGATAAACCCTGGCGGGTTCACTGGATAACCATCAACGGTTACCATATTGAGAGCATACTCCAGTATACGGGCCTGAAGAAAAGCTCTGTTTTTGCCATTTCAGAACCCATGGTACTGAACTCTCTGATACATAAAGCCCTCAATCTCCTTAAAACACCCTCAGAGATGACCGGACTCAACGGATCTGTTCTGGCCTATCAGCTTATGATGGATCTGTTCAAATATGTGTGGAATGATGAGAAGGAAAACCACAGTCATCACAGCAGCAGACTCAAAAAAGTTTTTGAACAGATTGACAGGGAACTCGGAAGAGCACTGACAATCGATGATCTGGCAAAAACCGCCGGAGTGACTCCTCAATACTTCTGCGAGCTTTTCAAGATAGCAACCAAACAAAGACCTACCGAATATATCAACAGACGGCGAATAGACAAGGCCAAAGAGATCATAATAAGGGAGCCACATAAAAAACTGAATGATATTGCAAAGGATGTGGGATTTGAGAGTAACAGCTATTTCTCAACTGTATTCCGTAAACTGGAGGGTATAAGTCCAAATCAGTTCAGAGATTTCAATTCACTTCACTGAATTTTGTCTACAAAGACAACTATTTCTTCAATTTGTTTTAATACTCCCATAACTTAAATTATGATATATTCAATAAGAAGGATGGACACTCATGAAAAAAGGACTGATAGCCGGAATATTGATACTAGTGATTCTTATAGCAGCCGGAGGAACTGCGTTTTTCCTCTATAAAAAGGAAGCCCTTGTTATACGCAATCCCCTTCTGGTGCAGGACACTCCTGTCATCACCTACCTGAGCGGTGAAGTGTATTATACTGATGAGCAGTCAGAGGACTGGCTTGAACCGGAAGCCGGTCAGAAATTGAAACAGGGAACTATTCTTAAAACAGGTATAGATGGTGAAATGGATATCCGTCTCTCCCCGGAAAACCTGCTTCGTCTGGATAATGGCTCTCTTATGATCCTTGAGCAGTCTACCCTTAAGAATGTGAATCTGACCCTCACTGAAGGACGACTATACGGTCGCTTCCATAAACTGTTCACCGATCAGGAGATCAATGTAAAAACTGAAACAGCTGTAGCAGGGATTCGCGGCACAGACCTTGTCTTTGATTCAAAAGAGGGAGAATCTGTCATCTACGCCCTTTCAGGTATTACAGAGGTCTATAATCCGGAGCAGGCTGATGAAAAACTATTGCTGTCATTCCAGAGAAAGACTGTTGTAAAAAAGGGAGCAGCACCAGCTGTGCCGCAAGTGATGAGCAATGAGGAGATACAGGGATTTCAGACTGTACTGAACGACATACATAAGGATATTGTTCTTCTGGTTACCAGAGCCATCCGTTTCAAACCCGATTCAGCGGAGATTCTTGATTCTTCAATCCCCGAACTGGAGAGGTTGAAAGCACAGGTATTGGAAACAAAATATACTGTCATGATAATCGGACATACAGCAGACCTTGGATACGCAGCGTCTCAGCTTAAACTGTCGATCCTCAGAGCACAGGCAATCAAGGATTATCTTATTGCCCAGGGGATCAATGAAAAACGGCTGGAAGTAGAAGGTTACGGCGGAACTAAACCCATTGCGGATAATACTACAGAAGAGGGAAAAGCTCTGAACAGAAGGGTGGAGTTCATCATTCTTGAATAGAATAATCGAATAAAAAAACCGCTCCCCGGAGGGAGCGGCAATATTTAGATATAAGTTTCAGCCAATTCAGTTATTCAGCCAGCAGGCCGACATATGACCCGGAGCCACTTCCTTAAGGGGAGGGTACTGCTCTTTGCAGATAGCCTTCACATAGGGGCAGCGGGGGTGAAAATGACACCCTGACGGGGGATTCACCGGGCTTGGTACATCTCCCATAACAATCTTTTTCTTCTCCGATCTCTTATGGGGATCTGTCAGGGGAAAGGCATTGAAGAGAGCCTTTGTATATGGATGGGTATGATTCTTCACAAGCTCATCCTTGTCGGCCACTTCAATTATCTTTCCCAGATACATGACAACAATTCTAGTGGAGATATACTCAACCACTGCCAGGTCGTGGGCAATAAACATATAGGTAAGATCGTGTTTTTCTCTTAAGTCCTGAAGCAGATTGAGAATCTGAGCCTGTACAGAAACATCCAGAGCCGATACTGCCTCATCACAGACAACAAACTCAGGATTCAGAGCCAGGGCCCTGGCAATACCGATCCGCTGTCTCTGTCCCCCGGAAAACTGATGGGGAAAACGGTTCTTGTACATGGGATTAATCCCGACTTCATTCATGATATCTTCAACCATAGCGCTTATTTCGGCAGGAGTTCCTAGCTCATGAATACGCAGTGGCTGGCTGATCAGAGAAGAAACTTTTTTACGGGGATTGAGAGAGGAGAAGGGATCCTGAAAGACCATCTGAATGTTCTTTCTAAGCTCAATCATCTCCTTATGTTTCATTGAAAAAAGATCTTTGCCGTCGTAAAGAACTTCACCTTCAGTCTTTTCATGGAGTCTGAGAACAGTTTTGCCCAATGTGGATTTCCCACAGCCGGACTCACCTACAACACCCAGTATTTCTCCCTTCTGGATTTCAAAGGAGACGCCGTCCACAGCCTTGAGGATCTGCTTCTTGTCTCCATCCCGGGCACTGATCTGATAATATTTCTTGAGGTCTTTCACCTCCATTAATGGTTTCATCAGCTTTTAGATCCTTTTTGGTTTTTTACATCATCCGCCTTATAACACCAGATAGAATGTCCCTCTTCCACCGTAGTAATTCCGGGAAATTCCTTATCACAGGAAGCATCGCCATAGGAGCAGCGGTTGGCAAAGGGACAACCGTCTCCCAGACTCAGAAGATCAGGAACATTGCCGGGAATCGCTTCAAGACGGTTGTTATCACCGTACTTTTCATTGGAAGGAAGAGAATTGAGCAGTCCAAGGGTATAGGGATGGGAGGGATTATCAAAAATCTGGAACACAGTTCCCTCCTCCACTTTACGGCCTGCGTACATGACAACAACCCGGTCCGCAGTTTCGGCAACGACACCCATATCGTGGGTGATCAGAAGAATGGACATATCCACTTCATCTTTTAAATCTGTAAGAAGATCCAGAATCTGTGCCTGTATGGTTACATCAAGAGCCGTAGTCGGTTCATCGGCAATCATCAGTCCAGGCTCGGGAGAGGCAAGGGCCATGGCAATCATAACACGCTGTCTCATTCCTCCGGAAAGCTGATGGGGATAATCCATAGCCCTCTTTTCGGGAGAAGGTATCTTCACCAGATCCAGGAGCTCTACCGCTTTTGCATGAGCTTTTTTCTTTGACATTTTCTGATGGGCCAGAAATACATCCGCCAGCTGGTCTCCTATTTTAAAAACAGGGTTCAGACTGGTCATGGGTTCCTGAAAGATCATTGAAATCTGAGTACCCCTCAGTTTCTGAATCTCCTTCTCAGGAAGCTGCAGCAGATCTCTGTCTCTGAATATAACAGAACCGCTTTCAATCACACCCGGAGGCATGGGAATAAGCTGGTTGATTGTATGAGCAGTTACAGACTTACCACAGCCCGACTCCCCTACCAATGCAAGAGTTTCACCCTTATTGATATAAAGAGAGAGGTCACGGACAGCCTTTACCACACCACGGCGGGTATGAAAATGCACATTTATGTTTTCAATAGAAAGTAGTTTATTGTCGTCCATATCAGTCTTTCATCCTCGGGTCTAGAATATCCCGCAGGCCGTCTCCCAGCAGGTTGAATCCAAGTACAGCCAGAAGTGTGGCAATACCGGGCAGGGTTACGATCCACCAGGCGGAGGTTACAAACTCCTTGGAGCTGGCAATCATAAGACCCCATTCGGGGGTAGGAGGCTGAGCTCCCAGTCCGAGAAAGGAGAGACCCGCAGATTCAAGAATGGCGGAACCGAAGCCCAGGGTAGCCTGAACTGAGATAGGTGCCAGACAGTTGGGAAGAATGGATCGGAACATAAGTTCCATATCCGAAGCCCCTAAAGCTCTTTCTGCAAGAACATAGTCATTCTCTTTTTCGGCCAGAACCGAAGCCCTGACAATACGTATGTACCGCGGAATCTGTGATATACCGATGGCGACCATGGCATTGGTCAGAGATGGTCCTAAAACCGCAACGATAACAATGGTCAGTAGAATATAGGGAAAGGCCAGCATTATATCTACCAGCCTCATAATTATCTTATCTACCCAGCCACCGTAATAAGCGGAAACCATACCGATAATAATACCGAAAAACAGAGCAATACCCACGGCAATAATACCGATAATCATGGAAATTCTGGCCCCGTAGATCAACCTTGAAAGCATATCCCGCCCCAGGTCATCTGTACCAAGAATATACTCGGAAGCAAAGGGCGCTGTTTTTCTCATCTCCATATCCTGGGCTACAGGGTCCATGGGAGCCAGAAGCGGAGCGAAAACAGCCAATACAATGAAAAACAGGATGATAATCAACCCGGCCATGGCGGTTTTACTATGCTTCAGCTGATGCCAATGTTCAATAATAGGAGATTCATCCTTCAGGAGTTCTCCCGTATCTTTTACTTTTTTATTACTAATTACTTCTGAATTACTCATTTTTACTGCAACCTGATTTTTGGATTTATAACGGAATAAAGGACATCGACTATCAGATTAATTAGTACAAAGGAAGTAGAGATAACGATGATTCCACCCTGAACCGCAGGATAGTCGCGGGCTTCAATGGCGTGATAGATCCATTTACCGATTCCGGGCCAGGCAAAGATAGTCTCTGTCAGAAGGGCTCCGGCAAGGAGCATTCCGAATTGAAGACCTATAACTGTAATGACAGGAAGAAGTGCGTTTCGCAATGCATAGCGGAAAACAACACGTCTCTCTTTAATACCTGAGGAACGGACGGTTTTTACATAATCCTGCTTAAGAACCTCAAGCATACTGCTCCGTGTAGTACGGGCAATAATCGCCAGGGGAATAGTTCCCAGAGCAATAGAAGGAAGAACAAGGTGATGCAGGGCCGAAAGAATGTATTCGGGCTTTCCCTGGAGCAGATATTTAAATGTATCTATCAGATAAAAGTTGGTTTCAGGAGTAAAGTACAATCTGAGATTCATACGTCCACCGGTGGGGAACATATTCAGATTGACCGAAAATACCATGATCATAACAAGTGCCAGCCAGAATACGGGCATGGAAACCCCCAGCAGAGCACCGACCATGGTCGTATAGTCTATCCAGGTATTCTTTTTGGTTGCCGATATGACCCCTATCCAGACCCCCAGTACAGAGGCAAAGATCATGGCACACAGAGCAAGTTCAATGGTAGCTGGATAACGGGCTTTAACCTCGTCCCAGACCTTCTGTCCTGATTTAATGGATTTTCCGAAATCCAGTCTGACAATACGTTTAAGATAGAGACCGTACTGTTCAATAAGCGGTTTATCAAGGCCAAGATCGGCCCTCAGTTTTTCAAGTTTTTCTTTACTGGCCCGCTCTCCCAGCATGACTCTGGCCGGATCACCCGGTGACAGGGCTATCATAAAAAAGACCAGCGTAACCACTCCGAAAAGAGTGGGAAAAAGCATAACAAGACGTTTTAAAATATATCGAATCATATTTCCTACAATCCGGAGCTCCCTGTGATTTTTTAAGGGGAGACTCCGTACATGAAAAAGCCTCCCGGAAGGAACTCCCGGGAGGACAATCTCTAAAGATTTAATTACTTTTTAAGCCATACCTTGGCGAAAACTCGTTTTCCGGTAGGGTAGAGGTAGAAATCCTGAACGGATTCTTTCATGGGTTCTGATACAACAGAGTGTGCCAGGGGAACCCAGGGAGCGTCGTCATGGAAAACAACCTGAGCGGCTCTATAAAGTTCAGTCCTCTTAGCCACATCCATTTCCTGTTTTGCTTCTGCAATCAGGTCGGTAAACTCATCATTTTTCCAGAAAGCAATGTTTCCAGCGGGTTTTTCAGCAGCCTGTTTAGACAGCAGAACCCAGAGGAAGTTATCAGGGTCACCGTTATCACCGGTCCAACCCAGCATGGCAGCCTGATGCTCACCGTAGTCACATTTATCCAGATATGTACCCCACTCGTAGGAAACAATTTCTACTTCGATTCCGACTTTAGCGAGCTGAGCCTGCATAATTTCTGCAACCTTTCTACCGTTGGGGTTATAAGGTCTTGCTACGGGCATGGCCCAGATTTCAGTCTTGAAACCATCGGCATATCCAGCTTCAGCAAGAAGCTTTTTAGCCATTTCAGGATCATAGGGATAAGCGTCGATATCGTCATTATATGACCACATTGTGGGAGGCAGAGGGTTCTTGGCAGGTGCACCGGCTGCGCCGTAAACACCTTTTACAATTTCGTCTCTGTCGATGGCATAATTCATAGCCTGTCTTACTTTTACATTATCATAAGGAGCTTTTTCGTTGTTGAGAGCCAGGTAACCTACATTAAGTCCTGCCTGCTGAATAACTTTTATTCCCGCTGTGTTCTGCATTTCTTCCAGATCCTCAGGAGAAGGAAAGTCAATTACATCAACTTCACCTTTCTTAAGAGACAGCCAACGTGCTGTTGCATCGGGAATAACCTTGATGATCAGACGATCCAGGTATACATCTCCGCCCCAGTAGTCGGGGTTTCTTTCGAATACCATGTTGTCATCTTTGATCCAGGATACAAATTTAAAGGCTCCGGTACCAACGGGGTTGGTAGCCAGATCTTCACCATATTTTTCAGCAGCTGCGGGAGAAACGATAGATGCGAAATCCATTGCCAGGTTGGCAATAAAGGGAGCCTCTACAACTTTCAAGTTGAATTTAACAGTGTATTCATCAATGGCTACAACTGAATCAACGATATCACTCATTCCCATGTAACCCCAGTATTTCCAGGGTCCATTCTTATAGAAAGGATGATCTTCTTTGAACTGTCTTTCAAATGAGAAAACTACAGCATCCGCATTAAAATCGGTACCGTCATGGAATTTCACACCTTTTCGCAGGTTGAAAGTGGCACTTAGACCATCATCTGCAAAAGACCAGCTTTCAGCCAGTGCAGGCTGTATAGAAGTCTGTCCGGGAACAAACTCAACCAGTGTGTCATATACCTGTGTAGATCCATAGAAGGACTCTCCGTCAGTTTCCCGACCGGGATCAAGACCTACAGAGTCTCCGGAGCGTCCAAATACGAGTACTCCACCCATTCTGCTGTCTTCCATGGGAGCTTTCTCCTCGGAAGCAGCAGGAGTTTCCTGTCCACCTGCGGCAAAAACTGTTGCAGCAGACAGAACCAGCAGTAGAACCATGCTGATTTTGAATAATTTTTTCATACAATCCCCTTGTATAGCGTTTACTTATTTTCCTAAAGACATGCAAAATCCGTACCAGCCACGATTCTACAAATAGAAACGTTTCCATAGAATCCTTTATGTTACTGATAGTTATGCCTTATAAGAAAAATTGCTTAGCTGTTATATTACACTATTTCTTACGGTTTTAACAAGAAAAAATAACAAAGCGGTAGCTTTTAAGGTATTCTTACTACATTTTTGTTGTTACGAAAAATGCAAAATGTTCATTTTATTTATTAACATTGCATAAAACAGCAGAGTTTTTTTACTAATAACGATTTTCACTACCCTACTCTTCATGATAACAGTCAAAAATGAATAATTTAATACTTTTCGGATCTCCCTATTCCTATTTCAATGCTCCATCTCAGAGAACAATGTCTTATGACCCTCAAACTTCCATTATTCTTCTTACTACTCAGAAAATTGCTTAAGAATTGAGTTTCAAACCTTGAGCCTGAAATTATGTTTAATTATTTATTGAGGATTTTCAGAATTATGCTATCATACGATAAAGAGAGCAGTCGCTCGCACTCATGCAAAAGGAAAAATGATGAATACATTGCAAAAGATTATCAGCCTTATGACTTTATTTACTCTCTGTCTGATCCTACCTGCCACAGCACTGAATCAGTCAGACCTCGATAAGGCGGACCTTCTCTTCGCATCCAATCAGGATGAGGAAGGGATGAAACTGGTAGAATCTCTGATGAACGGAAGCCTCAATGACAAAGAGAAGTCAGAACTGCTATGGAGACAGTCTCAATTCAGTCACGAGCTGACAGAGAAGGCAAAAAGTGAGGGTGCATCTAAAGATGAAACCCTTTCCATGTATAAAGAAGGAATGGAACTTGCAGCTGAAGCAATAAGCCTTAATGCCGACAGTGCCTGGGCCTACTACTGGAGAGCAGCAAACCTGGGCAGCTGGGGAAGTACAAAGGGAATCGCCGATTCTCTGGGAAGCCTCGGAGATATGAAGTCCGACCTCTATGCCTGTCTGAAAATTGATCCTGATAATAGTGATGCCTGGTCTGTACTGGCAATTATCAATGCAGATGTACCCGGAGTACTTGGTGGAAGTATTGATAAAGCTGTAAGTCAGGATAGAAAGGGTGCCAGCCTATGGAACGGGAACGGTATTCCCAACCTTGAAGTCTATGGCGAAATGGCCAATCACCTGATAAGCAGGGACTGGGACAGCAGTAAAAGAAATAAAAAACTGAAAGCCAAATCCAAAAACTATGCAAAAGCCGGGGATATTTTCGAACAGGCCGAATATTTTGAAGGTGCTGTAGATTTCAACAAGGCTCCTGCATACAGCAGTAAAAAACTCAGTCAGATGTCAGATAAAGAAGAAGCAGCAGATCTGCTCAAGTGGCTTATTACTAAACTGGAAAATCTCTCAGATATCAACGATTTTCAGCAGAGCAAACTGGATGGTTTTAAAGACAGTTTACAGGGAATTTAGTTCTACTCTTATAAATAAAGCAATTTCATTTAGTAAAAAGCCCTGCCGGTATTCACTCCCCGGACAGGGCTTATACTGATCATTTAATATCTGAATCAGAAACTCTCAAAGTCAGAATCCAGAAGATCATCATCACCACTGTCATAGCCCGCCTCCATTTCTGCCGGTTCAGAAACTGCTGAAGGCTGAGGAGCAGGAGACGCAGCAGCACTTGCAGCGGGAAGAGCTCTGACGGTTTCTTTGGGTTCAGATTCCTTAACAGTTTCAGTATTAACAGTTTCAGTATTGACAGTTTCAGTATTGACAGCCGCAGATCTATCGCTTCCGTCATATTTGAAGAAAGAGATCATCTCTCTGAGTTCAGTGGCATAACCTGCCAGAGTATCGGAAGTTCCCGACATCTGCTCCGCACTGTAAACATTCTGCTGAATAACATCATTAAGCTGCAGAATGGCACTGTTGATCTGATCAACACCACTGCTCTGCTCTGTGGTCGCTGCAGAGATTTCCTGAATAAGATCGGAAGTTTTCTGAATTCCCGGAACCAGTTTCTCCAGACTTTCAGATGCTGTTGATGCCGCTTTTACCGTTGTCAGAGAGAGCTCGTTAATTTCACCGGCAGCTTCCTGGCTCCGTTCGGCCAGTTTCCTGACTTCCGAAGCAACCACGGCAAAACCTTTTCCATGCTCACCCGCTCTTGCGGCTTCGATGGCTGCATTCAGAGCAAGCATATTCGTCTGACTGGCAATATCCTGAATAATGGCAATCTTGCCGGTAATCTCGTTCATTGCCACAACAGCTTTGCTAACCGCATCACCGCTCAGCTTGGCATCTTCAGAAACCTCCTGGGCAATAGAGCCGGTCTGTTTGGCATTTTCCGCATTCTGCTGAATATTTGCATTCATCTCTTCGATAGAGCTTGCCACTTCCTCGGCAACACTTGCCTGTTTATGTGCTCCCTCACTGATGGTCCCGGCATTGCCGTTCACTTCATGACTGCCCTCACCTACATGGTGAGAACTCGTATTGATCTGGCTGATCGTGGACTTAAGCCTCTCTATAGTCTTACGAAGAGAGATCGCCAGATCTCCGATCTCATCCTTTGATTCATAGGCTTTGGAGGGGAGCTTCATCTCCAGGTATCCCTGTGAAATGCTCTCCAGATTGATTGAAACAGCTCCTATTCTCTTTGAAAAACTTGAAGCGATAAGAAAAGAAACTACGATAAAGGCCACCACAGAGAAAAAAGTGAAGAGTACAAACAGCAGCTTCAGACGGTTTAGAGGTTCATTAAGAAGTCCGATCTCAATAAAGTAAAGGACCTGCCATTCCATAACAGGGAGATCACTGAAGGTCATAAGCTTTTCCACACCCTGGAATGTATAGTACTGATAACCGGTCTTCTCTCTATACACATTCATCATTACTTCTGTCATCTCAGGATCTTTCAGAAGGTTGTATCCCAAAAGATCCTTATCGGGATGAGCCATGATAACTCCATCCTGGTTTATCAGTGCAACAGAAATTCTATCTTCATGAATCGCATCGATAAACCCAAGAATCTCATCAAGATAGATATCCGTTCCTACACATCCGAGGAACTTGTTTTCCGAAGTGATAAGGGGTGTCGCAATGGAAATATTAACCTGACCCGTATTGGCATCAGTATAGGCATCAGTAATAATAGTATCTTTATTTGATTTGGCTTCAATATACCAGGGCCGGGATGTCGGATCGAAATCAGAGGGAGGAACCCAGTCCAGTCCGACATAAAATTCTTTCTGCTCGGTCCCGATATACATGAAATCCACAGCACTTTTTTCTGCATCCAGAACCATGTAGGGGTTGAGATTCACTGATTTGGAAGTGACATCCCCCAGAGTCTCTTCTGAATTGAACATCAGAGCTGCCGCTTCTACGACCCTCTTACGTTCCATGAACCAGCCGTTTCCATAGGATGCCGTATTCTGAGCCTTCAGTGTAAGTTGAAGCAGTGTTTCCTTCATAAGACTCTTACTCTGCTGTGTGTATATGACTACGGAATAGACTGTCAGCAGTGTAATAGCCAGAATAGAAAATGAGACAACCATTCTCATCCTGATACCGAAAGATTTCTTCATTTTAGACTGAATTGACATCTGCTCCTCCTGTGTATAGCAGCGGGTTCAATCAAGAGTCCGGCAACTGCATATATATTATCTACTACTACAATTCTTGCTCTTTGAGCTTCGAAATACAACAAAAAAACGATTATATATATGAAGAGTAAGTTCTCAGGAGAGATTTGATTCTTCAATTCGCCGGATACCCCGGGAATCAAGAATAATAAGAAAGGAGCGAATGAGAGGAAGAGCCTCGCCTTTAAGATTCAGAGAAACAAGAGCCGGGATTCGATAGGTTCTACTGACCTCTGCCTGTCGCAGAGTATCTTCTTCGAGAGAATATACGGTTTCAACCGCCTTATCCATACGGATAAACCAGCTGCTGATATCCAGCCTGAGAATATCGCTGAGTGCGGCGATATCCTCCTGTTTCTCACGAAGTACCAAACTGCGAATTTCGGTCTTTTTCCTGTAATGGAGGATATTTTCGGCCTGAGATGCGGGGACTCTAGTTCGGGAAACCTCAGGGGGCAGTTCTGACAGATCCGGAAATCTGAGACGTTCTTTAAAGAGGCCGCCTCTTTTCCCTGTGGAGGGATTGATAAGACGCTTAAGCCTGTCAGCATAGATATCAGGAATAAAACGGAGAAAGAAGGCACGGAGGCCATCTTTAATTCTATCTTTCAGAATATAGGCAGAGACAGCAATCAGTGCCCAGGCCAGACTGCCGGATTCAAAGAACCGTAGAGACAGAAGGGATGCCATAACGGCAATGGACATGGCTATCGCTGCGGCCAAACCAAAGAGGAGCTGCACCATTCTGGAAATAAGAGAACTGGACTCGGATGTCAGATATAGGGACTGATGCCCCCATTTTTTGATTTCATGTTCCCGGTAGAGTGTTTCCTCGGTATTCCTGCCCAGAACCTCGCCATCCTGTGAGCAGAAACTATGAAAGCAGCGGTAGTCCTGCTGTTCCCTTATATGCTGAATGCAGGATTTCATTCCGGTCTTCAGAGCTTTTCCCGGTGAACTGTCGTTTTTCTGCTCTTTCCGAGTCGAAAGAGCTTCATATACACGGCCTGCAGCCTTTTCTATCTGCAGGCTGATTCCTTCCCGGCAAAGATCATAGCTTTCCTTAAGCCCTGTAACCGAATCGGGATGCAGAAACTCTCCGCCCAGTTCATCAAGGGAAACCTGAACCTGTTTCATGTCATCGGGAATAGATTGAAGCAGCTCCATTTTCTCTGTGGCCATCTGTATTTTCAGACAGCTGTTATGATGCTCAATAATATTGAGCAGAGACCGGAGTTCTGTAATAAGCATCTCATAATCAACATGATGATAGTTCCCGTTCTTCTTGAAGATCTTTCTTATTCTGAAAAGAGGACTGTTGTGACAGTTTTTTTTGACCAGCTGCTTCAGAGGTACGGCAGGAGTTTTGTAACGGGTATAAATGCTCAGATATCTGTAAAACTTATCAACAGACCAGCTCTTACGATTGACCCCAAGCTGCCGGGGAATAAAAAAATAGACATCCAGTTCCAGATGCCCTTTTTTATCCTCTGGATCAAGAGGATAATTGACCACCAACTCAAGCTGGTGGTTGCCATGAGATTTTAATAGAAAGTCAGCATCAAGTGCCAAAAGAATCAGCTCCTATATACCTGAAATGCATCGGGTTCAAAACGTAAGTTAACCTTGTCTCCCATTCATTATAGCTTTCATCAGAAAGTTTGGGAATGGTCATCAATATATCCTGAATCTCTACTTCAGATTATCAGACAGACTCAGACGGGCCTCTCTCTGTCCCTCCACTTTAAAAAAACTGAGACTCCGGATCAGACTGGCAGACTGACTGTTCAGCTCCTCCGACATGGAGGCAAGTTCTTCGGCTGTTGCAGTATTCAGCTGGATAAGTGAATCCAGCTGATTCATTGCCTGGGAGATCCGGGAGGCACCTTTGCGCTGTTCATCACTGGCAGCGGCAATCTCCTCCACAAGCTCTGCGGTCTTCTGCATTGCCGGAACATTCTGCTCAATAATAGTGCTGGCAGTTTCAGCCTTGGCCATACTTCTTTTAGAAATTTCAGTAATTTCCCTGGCTGCGGTACCACTGGATTCAGCCAGTTTACGGACCTCAGTGGCAACAACGGCAAAACCTTTTCCCGCTTCACCCGCCCGGGCAGCCTCTATAGCGGCATTGAGAGCAAGCATATTGGTATTTCTGGCAATATCTTCAATGATTCTGATTTTTTCAGAAATCTCCTTCATGGCTGTCAGAGTATCCTGAACCGCAGCATTTCCTTCAATCGTCTCCTCGACGACCTTCCTGGACATGGCATTGGCCTGCTGGGCATTATCAGAATTCTGTTCAATATTAGAGCTGAGCTCTTCAACTGAGGAGATGACTTCCTCAACATGGGATGCCTGTTCATTGCTGCCCGATGAGAGCTGCTGAGCCGAAACAGACATTGAGGCGCTTCCCTGACTGACCTGTTCCGAGACGACTCTTATCTCCGAAGAGATCCTGATCAGAACCTCGGTCATATTCTTCATGGAGGCATATACACCCAGCATTCTCGATTCAGGGAATTTAATTCGGAGATCACCTTCGGCGACCCTGGTACTGAGCTCTTCAATTATCTGAGGATCGGCTCCCAGCTGTCTCAAGGTAGCGGAAATTACCCATATTGAAATTGCTGCAGCCCCAATGAGAGAGAGAATTACAGCGATGATAAATAGAGATGTACTCCTCTGTGCAATATTCTCCATCTCAATTATGTCATGGGACATGGTCTCCTGAATAAGTCCTTCCACTTCATCCGCAAGGGCGATAGAATGGTCGAATTCAAGATCAAAACGCTTATCCCCTCCGGAAAACGAATTGGTCTGTCTGTCTACAGTCTCCAGTCTCCGGGCAGCAAGCTGTACAAGGGTATCAATATCATCCTGTATCCGGGAGATCTGTGCTGTCCTTTTCAAGCGGGACCAAAATATAGATGCCGCCTCAAATCCCCCCAGTACATTTTCCGCACTGGCTGTATCATCTCCCGAAAGAGCCTCTTCAAGAAAAAGGCGACTGTCCGCAAGGTAGAATCGGACATCTCCCATAAGGACAAGTTCACTGCGGCTGTAGTCTCCGGCCCTCTGGGATAGAATCAGAAAAATCTGATCCTGAATATCCGAATAGGTATCATCAAAAAGCTGATCCACCTCAGAATCATTTCCCGAAGAGTTAACTCTCTGATCATAGGGGGTACGGGCACTGTCACTGAAGGCTTCAATGGATGCAATAATCTGTTTGGTCTTCATGGCGGCATCCATAAGGGGTGAATCCCGGGAACTCAAACTATGAGCTTTGTTATAAAGGCTCCTGAGATTCAGAATTCCCAGCAGGGAAGAGATCACCATTATCATGACTATCAGGGAAAGACCTGTAACCTGGCGGGTTTTAAAGTTCATGACGGCTCCTTAAATTTCTATTTTACAATGAGTTAAAATAATAAACATTTATATTGTTAATTAGTAATAAAAAAAGTTAGAAGATCAATAAACCGGTAGAATTGACAATCTGCCGGCCTTTGATTACTTTTGACATTGCAGCAAGTGCTGCCCTTATTACTCTACCTCCCGGAGGACAGCACCTTGAAACTGCCAAAAATACCATGGAATACTGAAATATCTCCCCTGGGGATTCCCAGATTTAAGGAGGGTGGTTCAGAAGCAGTTCTTCTAATTCATGGATTCAGAGGTCTGACTCAGGAATTTTACTATCTCTTTGACCGGATCAGTGAAGAGGGCTATACGGTATCACTCCCCCGCCTGCCCGGACACGGCACCAATGCGGCGGACTTTCATGCATCAAATGGCAGCGACTGGCTCCGAAAAGTCACTGATGAGTATCTTCTTCTTAAGACAACACATGATAAAGTCCATATCGCCGGGCTGTCCATGGGCGGTCTTCTGACCCTGATCCTGGCTCAGGAATTCACCCCTGATTCCATATGCTTAATGGCTCCGGCTATCAGTATCCGCCATAAGCTGATTCACCACATCCACTTTCTAAAGTACATCAAGCCCTATGCAAATGGAGAATGGGATGAAGAAAAGGAGAATGATCCTTTAAGAAAAGCTCTGGGTAGAGAGTACTGGGCAAAAACAGATACATGGAAATTAGCGGATATGATGAAGCTCAGAAAAAGAGCCCTTGAAAACCTCTCAAGGGTCGAATCCCGCACCTTGACTATTGTATCCGAAGGGGATAAAACGGTAGCTCCCGATGCTGTTGAAATTATCAGTAATGGTATCAGCAGTAAGAACATAGAACATCTCATACTTGAGAAAAGTTCCCATGTTCTTGTGAACGGCTGTGAGAAAGAAGAAGTAGCCGACAGGCTTATTGAATGGTTAAAACAGGAGTAAATATCCTTATGAAATATTTTGTACTGACACTTGGCTGTCAGATGAACTTATCCGATTCTGAACGGCTGATAACCGTTTTTTCAAATATGGGTTTTCAGAAAACAGAGAATGAAGAAGAAGCTGACATTCTGGGTATTGTGGCCTGCTCAGTCAGACAGAAGGCCATCGATAAGGTATACAGCCGCATCCATCTGTGGAATAAGTGGAAAAAAGACAGAAACCTCATAACATTTGTAACAGGTTGTCTTCTTGAAGATGATAAAAAAAAGTTTCTGAAGAACTTTGACCTGGTTTTTGAAACCAATGATATTGCAGGGCTCCCTGAGATGATCAGCCAATATGGTGTTGTCACCCCCACGGGTCTTAAAACTCATCATAAACAGGATGAATTCTGGGATATCAATCCCTCTTATGATTCAAATTATGAAGCCTTTATTCCCATCCAGAACGGCTGTGACAAGTTCTGCACATACTGCGCCGTTCCTTATACCAGAGGAAGAGAGGTCTCAAGACCCTCCTCTGAAATTCTTGATGAACTGAAAGTGCTCCTGGGAAAGGGGTATAAGTCAATAACCCTCCTGGGGCAGAACGTGAACTCCTACGGTCTTGATAAAAAAGGGGAAGAACTCAGCTTTGCCGCCCTACTGGAGGAGATTGGAAAGATAGGTGAAGCCTGTGAACACAGGTTCTGGCTCTATTTCACATCACCCCACCCCAGAGATATGACCGTGGATGTCATCGAAGCCATGGCTAAATATAAATGTCTGGCGAAACAGGTGCATCTGCCCCTGCAGTCCGGAGATAATGAGATTCTGAGAAAGATGAACCGAAACCATACTCTGGCTGATTACAAGCTTATTATTGAGAACATACGGAGACTGCTGCCTGAAGCAACCATTTTTACTGATATAATTGTCGGCTTCACAGACGAAGATGGCGATAACTTTGAAAATACAAGAAGGGCTATGGAGGAGATAGGCTACAACATGGCCTATATTGCCTGCTACTCATCCCGTCCCGGGGCGGTCAGTTCCCGCTGGGATGATAAAATCAGCATGGAAGAGAAGAAAAGAAGACTTCATATTCTCTCTGATGTTTTTATCAAATACGCCAGCCGCTACAATGAAGAACTGGTTGGGAAAACCCTGCCCGTACTGGTAAGCGGTAAGTCCAGAGACGGCTCCCGCTGGGCCGGTTTGACTGAGGGAAAAATCAACATTCAGTTCGCTTCAGACAAAGAAATTAAAATTGGAACATTCATCGATATAAAGATCAGTGGAAGTACAGGGATCTCTCTTCAGGGAAAGCTCTCCTTATGAGAGAATTTCTGGTGTACTTTATACCCTCTATCACCGATAATAGTTATTAGATGGAACGAAAGCGTCTTAGAAACATTCTCATAACTCTCTTTGTACTTGCACTGCTTATATTAGGATTCTGGTTTGGAAGCGGATATCTGAAGGATAGACGGAGTGCTGGAGAGGATATAGAGAAGATAAAAGATCTACAGAGAGTTCTCGAGATGGAGCCTGCCTTCGATACGGCTGAAGCCGAGGAAACGGTGCTTCCAGAGCCCGAAGAAGAAGCTGTTGTAGTAATAATAGAAACTCCGGCTCCCGAAGAGAAAATCGAACGTCATATAACCGATGAACATACTGTAAAGAAGGGAGAATCCTTCTCCCTGATTACAGGCTTCTACTGGGAGGATATCTTCCTCTGGCCCGATCTTTATATCCGCAACAGAATGCACAGTGATGATCCCGACCTGATCTACCCCGATGAAATTATTACCATCTATAACAGACTGGGTCGCGGTGAGGATTTTTCTACAAAAGAGACCTCCGAGATTCTTGAAGCCTATCTGGAAGTATACAGAATCTACAAAAAACTGGGAGACAGGAAGAACAACTCAGTATGGAGTCTTCTGTGGTGCGCCGCACGCTATGATCACGATTTCCTGGATAAGTACAGAGACCGTATAGATCCTGAAGATAGAGCCATGGCTCAGAAATATATCGACGAACAGGGATTCCTGGACTGATCCTTTCAGTGGAATAGTCCAGGGAACTCAGCTTCCCCACTCATTAATTGAATCACTTATAATCTTATGAGCCTTATGAGCCATCTCTCCCGCAGCTTTAAGTGAGTCCTCTCTGCTCTCGGGACAGGGAGGCGGAGTCATGGGCTCGGAGATGACAAGTGTAAGGCGGAAAAGATAATTCCAGATAACCTTCCCTCTGAATTTCCTGTGATGAATCACAGTTGCCACCGGCAGGATGGGAACCTGGTTTTCAATGGCCGTCAGAAAGGCGCCCTTTTTAAATGGATGAGGCTCCTGATTGAAATGGGTCAGATAACCTTCGGGGAAGAAATGCACCGATCCTCCGTGCTTCAGCACCCGGGCAATCTCCGGCTCAATCCTCTCAATCCCCTTCCTGCGGGGGATGGGAAAACCTCTGAGAAGACGCAGTCCCCACTCGGCAACAGGATTCACAAAGGTCTGTTCCATGATGGAGAAATAAGGATGTCTGGGAACGATAGCATGGCTGATAAAGGCAGGTTCAAGAAAGAGACTGTGATTGGAGATAACCACAAAGCCTGTCCGCCGGAGGGGCCGCAGGTTCTTTCGTCCTCTCACTCTCATGCTCAGAACAATCGTATCCCAGAGAAAAAAAACAAGTGTTGCAAAAGACAGCACCAGAAAACTCAGAACTGTCATGACAGGGCCGTCTGTTATCAGCTTTTTCCATTCTTTCATGTCTTAACCTTTACTGTGAAAATTCTGATTATGAAAGTATAACATAGAGAATTCAGAACGGCACTGCCGACTTTATACAGACAACCTCTCCTGTGACAGGATCAGAAAAGTTCAGAACACATGCATGAAGAGCCAGCCTCTCCGCTGCCGCTCCTCCATAGAGCCGGTCACCGAGAATGGCTGTTCCGCAGCTTGCCATATGAAGCCTCAGTTGATGGGTCCGTCCGGTTTCAGGATAAAGTCGGATGCGCCAGAATCCGGAATCTTCCCGTCCCAGCAGTTTCCAGCGGGTAATCGAAAGCTTACCTCTCTCATCATCCACAATCTGCATGGGCCTGTTTTCGATGTCCAGTCGCTGGTACAGACGGATCTCCCCTTCGACGTTCTCAGGGGATTTTCCGGGGGGAGCACTGATCAGAGCCTCATACTCTTTATGGATTTTCCGCTCTTCAAACTGCCTGCTCAATCCCCGCTGGCTCTCCTTGTTTCGAGCCCATATCATTAAACCTGAGGTAGCCTGATCCAGGCGGTGAACTACAAGGAGTTCCGGATACTCACTCAGGAGCCGTGAATAGTGACAATCTGCCTTATCCGGGCCTTTTCCCGGAACCGATAAAAGCCCTGCGGGCTTTTCAGTGATCAGCCAGTTGTCACTCAGCTTCAGGACAGTATTCATAAGACAAGAATCTGAAGGAGGAGGCTCCCCCATACGGCGCCGACCATTACAAAAAGATAAAGAAAGGAGAGAGGCAGGGAGCGGTTGATTTCAGCTTCAGCTGTCACAGCAGTCTCACCCAGACGCTCAGGGGGAAAAAGATCCATGAGAACATCATCCAGGCTTCCAATGAAATTGGATGGGGATATTTTCTTCTTCCCGTCCAGTATCTCCTCAAAATAATAAAACATCCTGGCAAGAAGCCCGCCGACTCTGCCGGGTAGTTTCAAGGCGGGTGTAACGGAGAAAAGAGAAAGGAAAACAAGACCACAGAGGGTCAGTCCCTTATGGATACCCGTCTCAAGGGCCCCCGTGGTAATACGGAAGGGGCCGATCTCCGCCAGGATTTTTCCCATGGGAGTCAGAAGATGAAAGAATGTAATTGATGATATGAGAAAAACAAAATACAGGATTCTGATTTTCTTTCCCGCAAGCCTTGCTGTGAACGAAAAGAGAAGTACAAGCAATGCCTTAACCAGAAGGGATTCAATCATAAAATAGGCAGGGATCAGAGCAAGACCTGTCCAGAACCTGAATGAGGGAGAGAGAAAAAGGGCAAGAGTGTCTGTCCGCTTCTTCCCTCTTTTACGGGCACTCACAGTTCTGCCTCCTCTTGGAGGACTGATTCCTCTTTCATTGCCTTCCACCAGCGGGACTTGTCTGAGAAACGCTGTGCGAAGATCCCTATAAAGACTCCCGAAACCAGACCTATCCCCAGAAAAAGTGGGAGGATTCTCCAGGCGGAGGCTCCAAAGATAAATGTAATGGAGAGGACGATCTGGGCCATATTACTGGTAAGAGCGCCCATTATTGATATTCCAATAAAGGTAATTCTCGGCCTCAGCCCTTTATAACAGAGCCACATAACCAGAGCACTGGCAAAGGAGCCTGTAAGGGAAAAAAGGAAAACATAGGAAGCCAGGGTGCCGTTTACAAGGGCCTGTCCCAGAACCTTCATCAAAACCAGCAGAAAATAGGACGGGGCCGGCAGGATTTCCAATGCCAGAATCACCGGCAGATTAGCAAGTCCCAGTCTCATAAAAGGTATGGGACGGGGAAAGAGATATTCAATTGTAGATAGAAACATGCTGAAAGCACCCAGCAGTGCTATTCTGTTCAGTTTTTTTTCAGTAAACGCCACTGTCCACCCCCTGGTCTTCCTCAAACCCACCGGTATAGAGAAAAATCCTGTTGGGAAGACATGCCGCCCATTCTCCGGAACCGTGTATTTCACCCATTTGAACACATAAATCATCATCACATTCAGATGAGAAGAAACGGGCGGTTCCCTGTTCGATAAGAATAACTGATTCTCCTATGGGTCCCTCCAGTGTAATACTTCTCTCCTGAGACAGAGGGTAGATCAGCTGATCACCCGAACTTTCGATGATGACATAACCTTCATCTTTATTGAGACTGCGCCCGTAAGCTGTAAACAGTAGAAAAACTGTAAGAGAAAAAATCAGGGCGACTATGTCGAAGAAACGAAGCTTCATCTATGATAAGATCCTTATATCTTTTAGAATGCTGAATGAGCATATTATGATTAACAAATTAACACAATTTCAGGACAGCAGGGAATACCTTGCACTGAATGATGAAGATAAATATTTTCTTAATCGTCTCTGTGGAGACTGGCAGTTTTCAGTCCAGCAGATAAGGCAGATTATTCGTGTTGGACGGGATCTTGAGACCTGGTCGGAAGGTTCGCTGTCCCAACTCTGGGGAGATCCTGTTCCACAGAAGACAGGAGACAGAAACGAGAAAGAGAAGCGCTACAGGGGATTCTGTGAATCATGGGAAACTCTGAAGAATATCCCCAAAGATTACAAAGGGTTCAGCCCGGGAAAAATCACAATTCCCAAACCGGGATTCAAGGCCCTTGATGATGAGCGTCAGATACTGGGAGACTGCCCTGTAGCCTCCATAAAGACCCGATGTTGTAATCTCAAAACCCTGGATGCGGTGGCGGGCTGCGGCTTTGACTGCTCTTACTGCTCCATTCAATCCTTCTATACAGGTAATACGATCCTCTTTCATAAAGATCTGAAACAGAAACTGAAGGCTCTGAACCTTGATCCTGATAAAAAATATCACATAGGTACCGGTCAGTCCTCAGACTCCCTGATGTGGGGGAATAAAAACGGTCTGCTTGATGACCTGTGTGTGTTTGCAAGAGAGAATCCCAATGTGATTCTCGAACTCAAGACAAAATCGGATAATGTAAATGAACTTCTGGACATGGATGTCCCCCCCAATATACTGCTCACCTGGTCACTGAACACCCAGACCGTAATAGATGCGGAAGAGCGGCTGACGGTATCACTGATAAAACGCCTGGAAGCTGCACGGAAGTCGGCTGATAGAGGTCTGCCTGTGGGTTTCCATCTCCACCCCATGGTCTGGTATAAAGACTGGGAAGGGGAATATGCAGATCTGTTTACATCACTCACTGCACTTTTCAGACCGGAAGAGGTGGTGACAGTATCTATAGGGACCCTGACCTTTATCAAACCGGTACTTAAAAAACTCAGGGAGCGTCCTATTCACAGCAAGATTCTACAGATGCCTCTTGAGGAAGCCGCAGGAAAACTGTCCTACCCGCATCCCATTAAACTGGAGCTTTTCACAGCCGCCTATGAGGGGCTGAAAGCCTGGCAGAAGGATGTATTTTTCTATATGTGCATGGAAGATCCTGAACTCTGGCAGCCGATTTTCGGAAAAGCCTATGAAAGCAATGCTGATTTTGAAGAAGATATGATCTATAATTACAATCATAAAATCTCGGAGATTTATAACAGGAGAAAATGATTATGAAAAAAACACTGATACTGACAGCCCTTATTATGGTTGTAGCTTCAGGCGGCCTCTTTGCCAAAGGACTTGATTTTCAGTTTGGTGGCGGATACAACGGTTTCTTCATTTCTGATGAAGCCAGTGACTTTAATGGTTATCCCGTGGGATTTGCAGCATTCGGTGGTGTGGGGTATAAATTCCTTCCCACCCTCTCTGTGGGAGCTGAATATGAGTTCTCCATGGACTGGGCATTCAATGTACTGGGAAGCGACCAGACCATGACGATGATTGAACATCTCCCCAAGGCCTATATAAAATTCAATGCCCTGAACATTCTGGCCATCACCGGTCTGGCAGGAGTAGATATTCAGACACCCATGGTAGACAATGTATCCGGTACAACTGAAACCGCATTTACAGCTGGTGCCCGTGTGGCCCTCCTTTTTGCTTATGCACAGTATTTGATGGTTTTCAACACCGACCGTGTTGACCATAGAATCAGTGTAGGGATTGTTCTCAGCAAATAATCTATGACAATACTCCTGATAAACCCTCCTTTCTGCCAGCTGAATACACCCTATCCGGGGACGGCCTTTCTTAAGGCCTGGCTCAGAAAGAAGGGACATCAGGTACACCAGGCTGATACGGGGCTGGAGACCTATCTCCGCCTCTTCAGCCGTAAAGGACTGGAAGAGATTGTCTTCTCCCCGCTCTCAGCTGAATCATTCAAAAAAACGATAGAAAGCAATGACTCCCTTAAAAGAATCTGGCAGCTCAGACTACAGTACTGTGAAGTCATAGAACCTGTGCTCTCCTTTCTTCAGGGAAAAGACTCCACCATGGCCACAGTTCTGTGCCGCCCCGGCTATCTGCCTGAGGGGGAACGCTTTTCCGGTAGAGAGGAAGAAGGGGATGAACGCTATGGGAGCCTCGGCATTACAGACAAAGCCCGGCTGAGAGCCACCCTCGTCCTTGAAGACCTGGCTGATTTTTACAGGCTCAGCAGTGATGAAAATTTCGGCTTCAGCCGTTATGCCGATCATCTGGCCATGTCACCCCCCTCTTTCGATACTCTTTACTCAAAAGCCCTGGACCGGGATTCTCATGTCAGCCGGATTCACCGTGAGATTCTAAAGGAGAAGATGGAGCTTTTTAAACCGGATATGGTGGGATTTTCAGTCCCCTTCCCGGGAAATCTTCTTGAATCACTTCGTGGGGCTGCATTTATCAAAGAGGAATACCCCGATGTCCACCTGACTCTCGGGGGGGGGTATATAAATACAGAACTGAGAGACATTTCGGATATCAGGATCTCCGAATTTTTCGATTCCCTCACCCTGGATGACGGGGAAGATACCATGGAAATCCTCTGCACCTACCTTAAAGGGGAGAATAAGAGAGAAGATCTGGTCAGAACCTGGCTGCCCATTGAGGGAGAGTGGAGATTCTTCGATGGGCCTCCGGGATATCATATTAAGCATAAGGAGAGACCCGCACCGGATTACTCCGAGCTTCCGATGGAAAAATACCTCTCCCTGGTGGATAGAGAGAATCCCATGCATCGCCTGTGGAGTGAGGGGCCCTGGATCAAGATGATGCTGGCCCACGGCTGTTATTGGAAACGATGCGCCTTCTGCGATACATCACTTGATTATATCCAGCGCTTTGATCCCGGAAAAGCCTCGGTCCTGGTTGATCAGATAGAAGAACTGATTGAATCAACGGGATCAAGAAGTTTTCATTTTGTTGATGAAGCCGCTCCTCCGTCATTGATGAAGGAGATGGCTCTGGAGTTGATACGCCGAAGATGCAGTATCAGCTGGTGGACGAATATCCGTTTTGAAAAGAATTTCACCCCCCAGCTCTGCCGCCTCCTGGCACGCTCAGGATGTATAGCCATATCAGGGGGACTGGAAGTCGCCTCGGACCGTCTGCTGGAAAGTATAGACAAGGGTGTCACCGTATCACAGGTCAGCCGGGTGGCAGCCTCCTTCAGAAAGGCGGGAATCATGGTGCATGCCTATCTGATGTACGGCTTTCCCGGACAGAACTCACAGGAACTCATAGACTCTCTTGATGTGGTTAGACAGCTCTTTATGCACGGCCTGATACAGTCGGCCTACTGGCATCACTTTGCTCTGACAGCCCATAGTCCCGTGGGTCTCAATCCGGAAAAATTCGGAATAAAGATCACAGGCCCGCAGCAGAGAGGATTTGCCAGAAACGATCTGAGTTACAGCCAGAAATCTGAAGATCTCAGCGCCTATGGCAAGGGCCTTACGGCAGCCCTCTACAACTATATGAGAGGAGAAGGATTTGATCTTCCCCTGAAGAAATGGTTCAGTTTTAAAATAGAAAATCCCCGTGTAAACCGAAGCCTTATCAAGAAAATAGTGGAAGGGGAGAATGAACTTGAACTACAGGACTCAAGCCGGCTTATCTGGTATGAAGCTCTTCCTGAACAATCTGAAGAGGGGCTGATATTCAGAGCAGGAAACTACCAGGAACTGATGCACATATCTCCCGGGGAATCAGAGTTCATTCTGAAGCTGCTGGAGAACTGCCGGCCCGAAGCTGCGGTTTTCACTCTGAAGGATTTTGACTCACTGGCCGAAGGACATGGAATCAATGGAGATTCCTGGCTCTCGGGAAACCTGTTTCAGGAACTGATGGATTATGGACTCCTTATTCTCTAAGATGTCATTCTTCAACATATCAGAACTGGCTGAACTTTTCGGCAGTCGGAGTGATCTGATAATCCTATTGGGGTCTATATCCCTGGTCACATTTGCAGGAACCCTCATCCTTCTGCCGATTTTCCTTATCCGCATCCCGGAAGATTACTTTCTGGACAGCTATGTCCCTCCTCAAAAGAGCAGAAAATCCCGACTTATCTTCCATTTAATAAAAAACCTGCTGGGAGTTATTTTTCTGCTTATGGGAATCATAATGCTTTTTATCCCCGGACAGGGACTCCTGACCATGGTGGCCGGACTCTGGCTGATGGATCTGCCTGGAAAGAGAAAACTTGAGATACAGATGATCAGAAGAAGGTCGATTCACAGCACTATAGATCTCATAAGAAAAAAAGCCGGAAAGGCATCACTCAAACTGCCGGAGAAGTGTGATCAACGGGAAAACGGTCACTCTTCGGAATAGGCGACTCTGTTTCTGCCGTTTTCCTTGGCATTATAAAGGGCTGCATCGCACCTGCTGATCAGGTCCTGAACAGCATTATCCACAGCCTTGAACTCCGCAACACCTATGCTCACGGTAATCTCAAGACCCGTCCTCACAGGGCTGTCTTTTTCTATGGAGGCTCTTAGTTTCTCCGCAGCAGTAAGGGCGTTCTCACGAGAAGTTTCAGGCAGAATAACCACCATTTCTTCCCCGCCGTAACGGGCGGCGATATCATTCATTCTGATATTATCACTGATAATGGAGGCAATCTCACTTAAAACCAGATCCCCCTTCTGATGCCCGTGGAGATCATTCACCTTCTTGAAAAAATCGAGATCCAGCAGGAGAAGACAGAGAGGCTGGCTGTAACGTCTGGCACGCTCAACCTCCCGGGAGATACTGTCATCAAAAAAACGTCTGTTATAAAGCAGAGTAAGCCTGTCGATATGGGCCATCCGGGAGAGTTTCTCTTTAGACTGGTTGATAATATGCTTGAGCTCAAAAAGCTGATTCCGCACCGTATCGTCATCGATGGACTGAAGGATGCTGGCAATTTTGCTCTCCATCACGAGAGTTTCAGAGAGCAGGTTTTCTTCTGAGCGAATGGGAACATCCATGGTATGATCCAGGACTCTGTAGACAAGTATAAAGGGACCGATAGTAATTCTATCCTCATCTTTGAGAACATGTTCCTTCACCCCCCGGTAATTGACCTGAATACCGTTTGTACTCTCCATATCCCGGATAGTGAATTGTTCACCCTCTTTGAAAACTTCCGCATGTATTCTTGAGACTGTTCTCTCTTCAAGAACAATTTCACAGCTGCTGTCCCGGCCGATTCTGAGAATACGCTCTGGGTCCAGAAGCATCTTTTTATCCAGAAAGAAAAGGTAATGCTGATCAGCTGTGGAGTCTACACTATGTTTCATACTCTAAAAAATAATAGATAAAGAAGAATTTAGCCAGAAAATAAGGAGCATAAACTGCGGATATACTGGCAGGAGAGATGAACTATGACTAGAATTGGGGCATGACAGATAAATCTTACAAAAAAAGACTGATATACCTGGCAATGATTATTGCATTATTAACAGTGATATTTCTATTTACACCGGCAGGCAGACTGCTCGATATACAGACTCTCCTGGCAAATAAATCGGCTCTGCTGGAAAGTGTACAGAACTGGTATCTCCCCTCAGTACTGATATTCATAGCCCTGTACATAGGGGTTGTAGCCCTCTCCATTCCCGGTGCTACGGTGGTGACACTGACAGGTGGATTTCTCTTCGGTCCTCTGCTGTCGGTTCTTTATATCAATATCGGTGCCACCATTGGTGCAGCCCTCATCTTCATAGCCGCCCGTTATTTCCTGGGAGAGATGGTGCAGAAGAAGTACAGCACACAGCTGGAAAAGTTTAACAGGGAGATCGAGGAGAACGGCAGAAATTATATGCTGACTCTCCGTCTGATTCCCATATTCCCTTTCTTTCTGGTGAATCTTCTATCCGGTATGACTACTGTCCCCTTACGCACCTTCATCTGGACCACATCACTGGGAATCATCCCCGGTTCCTTTGCCTATGCCTATCTGGGCTATGCGGGATCAACAATTGAGGCAGGCGAAGGAATACCCCCTCAGCTTATTCTGGCTATGGTGTTTCTGGGGCTCCTCTCTCTGATACCTGTTGTTAGAAAGAGAGTACTTAACCGTAGATCCGAATCAGAAGGCAATGAGAGTTAATCTCCCCCGGAACCGGACGAAATATTCTCATCCTTCTGAGCTCTGAGTATCCTGAAGAACCGTCTGATCCCTGTAATGATAATCAGAATATTGAAGATCCAGAGAAAGCCGAATCCTGCTGACGGAAAAATCAGCATCAATGAAAAGACCAGAAATGTCTCTGTCCGCTCGGCCAGCCCCGGATCATAGTGGATGCTCTTCTCTCCTTTATTGCTGAAAAGGGAACCCGCCAGCATAAAAGTGGAAAAATTGAAGATGACCGCACCCAGGAATACCATAACAGCCAGTGAGGCTTCCGGCTTTGATACGGCAAAGGCTATAACGAAAAAGACCTCAACCAATCTGTCAAAAATCATATCCATAAAGGCACCCGAGGGGGATGAAGTTCCGTTGAGTCTTGCAAGTGATCCGTCAAGAACATCAAGGAGCCCCGAAAGCCAAAGAAGAATCAGGGCGGGAATATACCAGCCCGGAAGAATGCTCAGAGCTGAAGCTGCGCCAAGAATCAGAGCAGCCACTGTCAGCTGATCGGGAGTCAGCCCCAGTTTCTGACAGCCCCGGGCCAGAACATCAAAGAAGGACTGAAAATATTTTCTTAACACGGAATCAATCATCATTAATCACCTTTTTTACTTCTGAACAATTTCTGCTGCCTCATAAAGGGATTATTTATAACCCGGTTCCTCCCGGATCAGGATGTTCCGCACACTGCCTTGAATGTGATATCCAGATCCTTTTCCTGTTCCAGCTGATTCAGACCGAGACGGATCTCCTGAACCGAGATAGACAGGGGCACAATAACATTAGCTTTCATTCTGAACAGTGGCGCCCCCGTCCAGGGTGCATGTGCTGTTTCAGTTTCCAGGTTTTCAATATTTATACCTTCCTGTCTGATAAAACGGGTCACAGAATGGATAATTCCCGGACTGTCCAGAGAAACACAGGTCAGAGTATAGGGGATTCCGTTTGAATCCTTTTCAGGCTGATTTGTAGGTTTGATTTCAATCCTCAGATTAATTTTCGTCTCCAGCTGATCAAGATCGCCCATCAGACTGCTGATGGCTCTTTTTTCACCTGACACAAGCATTATAACCGCAAACTCACCACCCAGGACCGACATCCTGCTTTCAAGAATATTCCCATGCTTTTTCTCTATCTCTGAAGACAGATCATCTACAATTCCAATTCGATCCTGTCCAACGGCAGTCAATACAGCCAGGTTATTATTCATAACATCCTCCGCATCATTTATCAGATTTTATATATTTTTTTTTCAAACAAGAAATCATATTCAATTTTCGTCTCTGATGATAATAATTTCCAGAACAATTTAACTGGAAAAGTTCCGCTTAATCAATCAGGATTAAGATGTACATAAAAAAAGTTGATATAATAACGGATCAAATCCGTGGAGGCCACTAGTGAAAAAGAAGTTCTTTCTAATTTTAATGATATGCCTGTTAAGCATACCGGCATTTTCCGAGCAGAGAATTGAGGAAAAAGGATTTATTCTAGTCTGGGAAACAGAAGCAGATAAATTGGTCGTGACTCTCAGTGCCGAGACAACAGGATGGATTGCCTTCGGTATAGGGGCCACATCTGTCATGAGAGATGCCAATATCATAATGCTCTGGGTGGATGATGAGATGGGAATCGCAATGGCGGAAGATCATTTTGGAACAGGCAAGTTCAAACATGCCAGTGATATTGATCTTGGAGGCAGTCAGGACGTTCAGGTTCTTACAGGAAGACAGACAGAGGATACGACAGAAATCACATTCACAATTCCTCTGGATTCTGGAGATGAATACGACACAGTACTTGAGAGAGGAGAGGTCTACAGACTCCTCCTGGCTTCAAACAAGAGTGACAAAATCACCTGGAAACATAATAGTAAATACGCAGCTGATATAGAGATTCGATAATCTCATATTACTGCCACAGCTTTATTACTGCCGGTTTCACCACCGGCAGTGAATCTTTTAATGACAGCCCCCGGTCTTTCCATTACACTGAAGATTCCAGGGGGGACTATTCATGAGTCTGAAAGAAATACCGATGTGGCATAACCAGGTTCACAGAATACTTAAGGCAGCAGAGGAAGACGGGCGTAAGGAACTGTATGAGTTCGAAGTCTATCAGATTCTGGAAGCCATGGATCTTCAAACTCCCCGCTATCATTTTATCCAGAGCGAAACAGAGATAAACCGCAGTCTTCTCTCGGAATTCGGCAGCAGCCGTATCGTAATGAAAATCGTATCTCCCCAGGTTGCCCATAAGGAAAAACTGGGAGGTGTAAAAGTTCTGTATAAGGACATTGATTTTCTCAAATACTCTTTTCAGGCAATGCGTGAAAGATTCAGGGAACAGGACATTCCCGTTGCGGGTGTACTCCTTGTGGATTTTATAGAATACAGCCCCGAACTGGGGAATGAGGTTATGATCGGATTCAGAGAGAGCGAGACCTTCGGTCCTGTAATCTCCTTCAGTAAGGGAGGTTCTGATGCCGAACACTTCGCCTCTCATTTTTCAGCCCCCAATCTGGTGCTCCCTCCTCTGAACAAAGAGTGGGCCAGAGCCCTCCTCTCCTCAACGGATATTCATAAGAAGTATATACAGGAGAACAAGGGAGACTACCTTGAACAGATAATTGATGTGGAAATGAAATTCAGTGAACTCTCCACCCTCTTTTCCAACTTTTTTGATGGGGATGATGAATTCTACTTCAGTGATTTTGAAATCAATCCCTTTGTTTTTGATCCTGATCACAGACTGATTGCCCTGGACGGCTATGCTGTATTTGACAAAAAAAAAGATGTACAGAAAACAGAAATACCATCGGCTGAAAGCCTTGATGCCTTCTTCCATCCACGGGGTATCGCAGTAGTAGGTGTCAGCACGAGCGATTCCGACAGGCCGGGAAATATAATTGCATCCAACCTTCTAAAACTGGGAAGAAAGGATATCTATTGTGTTAATCCCAAGGGCGAAGAAGTTCTATTGAATGGTGAGAAGGTAAAACTTTATAAGGATCTGAAAGAACTGCCGGAATCTGCAGAACTTGTGGTAGTGACAGTTCCCGCCGCGGCAGCACCGGCTGTGGCTGCCCAGGCGGCTCAGACCGACTGCCGGGCCCTGCTGCTAATCCCCGGAGGATTCAGTGAAAGCTCCCATGATAAAGGACCTGAGGAAGAGATACTGTCACTCTGCCGAAATAAGGGAATCCGGATTATGGGTCCGAACTGTCTTGGTATTGTCTATGCAGGCTGTGCCCCTGCAGACGGCAAGCCGGGAAGCAAAGGAATAAATACATTTTTTATTCCTGAAAAGAAGTTCAGAGTGGATCTGTCCAACAAATGTAATATGGCACTCTTCAGTCAGAGCGGGGCTCTTGGACTTGTTGAACTGGCACAGCTGCGCCATGCGGTGAGTCCAAAGGTCGTTGTGAGCTATGGAAACCAGTTGGATGTCGGTCCCTGTGACCTGATTGCCTACTGGTCTAAAGATCCTGATATCAGGGTGATGGGTGTATACATCGAAGGATTTGCCGATGGAGACGGACGCCGCTTTTTCGATATCGCCTCTCAGGGTCTGAAAGATCGAAACTTCGCCCCTATTGTAGTGTATAAGGCCGGACGAACCCTTGAGGGAAAAATGGCAACCCAGTCGCATACGGCCAGCATGGCTGGTGAATATGCTGTTGCCAAAGCAGCCATGAAGCAGGCAGGGCTGATTGTTGCGGATACCATGGCCGACCATCTTGGATATATCAAAACCTTCTCTATGCTCACCGACAAAAAAGCCTACGGTATGCGCTGTGCAGTTGTGACCAATGCGGGCTACGAGAAAGCCAATGCCGCTGACAACCTGGGACGCCTTGAGCTGGCGGAACTGGATAAGGAGTGCCAGAACAGACTGAGCGAAATACTCCCTGATTTTGTAACCGTTGAGCCTCTCCTGGATCTGACCCCCATGGTGGGAGACAAGCTCTTTGTTGAGTCCATAGAGACTCTCCTCAACTCGGATACGGTAGACTGTCTTCTTGTGTCAATTGTTCCTCATGCAGGATTCCTCCATACAACAGATGAAGAAATTGAAGCCTATCCCGACCATATTGCCGCAGGAATTGTGGAGCTGAATAAAAGAATGGACAAACCTCTTATTGTTTCACTGACGGCCACATCGGGTCTGGATTCTGAATATAACAGGATGGGACAGATTCTTGAGTCTGGAGGAGTCCCCGTATTTTTATCTGCCGAACAGGCCATGAGAAATCTTGAAGAATTTGTAAGGTATCATAAGATCAGAGAGCAGAACCTGCTGGAAGAGTGGATACGCTAAGCCCCCTTCGGTTCACAGGATTACTGATTTTTACGCTCAGGATAAGCCAAATGGCTGAAACCAAACTCCTGCATCCCTTCTCCCCTGATTCCCCTGCCCTTCACTTCAAATTCCGCAAAGGTTTCGTTTACCTCAAACTGACCGTCTGCGACAAACCAGGAATGACTGCCCTCTCTGGCATTTACAATCAGAGTAATTATTTCATCCGAATCCATGACCCTGAAGCTCGTTTCGTAGTTTTTGGGAACAATTGAATCTTCTCCGATTTGACTCATATCAGAAGCATAGGAGATTGCCCTGATGCCGTCTTTACCTCCGGCCCAGCCTGATACAAGGTGACTGAAGGTTTCACCATAATTCACAGTGGTGTAGATAATATAGTTATAGCTTTTTCCGTGGATAACTAGATCCTCGTTCAGACTGATCAGGTTCCAGATATAGCGCTTGATATAGAGCCAGTTTCTTTTACCCCAGGATCGGTCCCGAAACCCCCTTAATGAGACATTGAGGGCTTCACCGTCTCCAATTTTCACAGTACCCGTGGAAACACCGCCGCGTTCATAGCGGTCGGCTCCCTCAGCCCTGAGTTTTTCAAAATATTCACGGCTCCATTTCATCTCTGCCATGGCCTTGCCGTAAGCCCGGGGATCTCTGTGCTCACTCATCAGATAGTGGGGAGAGTCTGCCTTAAAGACAAACTGGACATGAATATCCTGATTATCAGGCTCACTTTTTCCTTTCCAGGTGATTTCGTATTCACCCTCATTCAGAACCCGGTATGTCACTCCGCCTTTGGAGAGGCCGCTTTTATCTGCAGGAGAGTTATCAAAAAACTGCTCCCTGTTGTAATAGATCTTTCCCTTTACATCCAGCCAGAACCAGACTTCAGTGAGTTCACCGTCATCCCGGAACCCCAGACGTGTGAGGTAACCGACTCCCTGCTCTGCATTAAAGCCCTGGAATACAAATGAATCATTATAATCCACCCCAGTCTGGGAAGTACTGGGGGGTATTCTTACATCCACCTGGGAATAATCACTTATACTCCTGTGATCCGAAGCACCCTTGCGGATCATAAGTTCGGCAAGCTTATTTTTAAGACGGCTGCCTCCGTCAGGACGCAGACCGCTTTTATCCACTTCGGGGAGTACCAGGTAAAGCAATACCAGGATAAGAATGACAGGAATAATCAATAGTATCTTCAAAACCGAACCTCACAGACAATGTTTGAAAATAGTTTAAACCAATATTCCTAACTAGTCAGTCACTTTCATCCTCTGGAACAATCTCCTCGCCCTCACGGTTACCCTGCTCACTGTCTTCATGCTCATGCCAGCGGGCTCTCATTCTATCTTTAAATTCTTTCTTGAACTCATCAAATCCTTCATTGTCATGTATATGAGGAGGTCTGCGACCGGGGCTTCTGCCCTGTCCCGGGTGAAAGTGGGGAGCTCTTCTGCTGCTGCCATGAGCACCTCCGCCTTTAAAAAGAAGATGACTCAAGAGAATCAGCCCCCATGCCTGCCAGTAGCCGATCATCGGAAGTCCGAAGATTTCCGGCATGAGCCAGTTCCACAAAAGCATCAGTACCCAGCCGAAAAGCAGCGCCAGAAAAGCTGCAAAAATCAATGCTCCAACTCCGAATATGATTCCCTTTCCAAGGGGTCTTATTTTTTTGTAATCTATCATAGTGTAGCTCCTGTATTTGTATTTTCATCACACCAGTGTCCCGCGAAATTACTCATCATACGGCCTGAACTACCAAGCAGTAATACAGCTGTCAGCAGAACAAGTGCCGCCGTAATAATATTTTTTAAACTTCTCTCAATTTTCATAGTATATAAGTTCCTCCCATACATCAGAAAACTCATTCAGAGCCTCTGCCAGAAGACGGAGTGCCTCCCTTTTCCTGGAGAGCAATGTCCCCATAGGAATATCCCACTCCTCTGACAGCTCCCGGAAGGTTTGTCCCTCAAGAGCCTGTGCCACAACAACTCTGCGCAGTTTGTCAGGCAGTGCTTCAATGGCAAAATCCAGGGTCTGCAGAAGGCTGTCCCTGATCAGCCGGTCTTCAAGATCCAGCTCGGGGCTGACAAGAAGCTCAAGCAGGGATCTCTCCTCCAGAGTCTCCTTATCCAGACTCAGAATCTGATTCCGTTCTCTTTTTCTATACCAGTCAATGACTTTGTTATGTGCGGCTCTGAACAGCCAGGCGCTCTGATCCTCTACTGCAGCAAAGGTATCCAGATTTTTCAGAACCGATTCATAGAGGTCCTGAAGGAGATCCCGGGACTCCTGGTGGTCACCTGTTTTGCTGAGGAACAGACTGAGCAGAGGCTCTTCCTGTTTATGTAGTACTTCAGTCATTGCTGCACTCATATACCTAAAGACGATTATACACCGGAGATTATTTATAATTATTTAAAAAATTGTGTAAATAAAAAAATAGAGCCTGCTCCGGGCATTTATGCTGGCAGCAGCCGGCCCAGCCATCAATCATCAAAAAAAGCCCGGATTCGAATGCAGAATCTGCAATGAATCCGGGCTTCAAATATCCTGAAAGGGAGGATTATTCGAATTTTTGATTATCCCCCGGCTTCAGCTCGAGGTCCTCTGCGTATTCCAGCTTAAAATAACAGTTATACACTTCCCATCGGGGATCGCCTGAAAGGGCGTAAAACATTTTCTTCCTGGCGGTATCTTTCAGCTTCAGATCTTTATTAATTATATTGTTGATCTGCCCGGCATCATCCATCCGATACAGCTCATCTCTGCTTGAAGTGCTGTTATAGCTGTAAAGACAGGCTTCACCCTCTTCTTCAAAGACCAGTCCTACACAGGGATTGGGCATGACATGGTTCCACACATCAAACATCACATGCTTGTCATCCGGTCTGCTTCCGCTTTTCAGAGTCTCAAACAGACTCACACCGTCAATTCTTTCATGAATTTCCAACCCTGCAGCCTCACAGACTGTGGGGCAGATATCCAGCAGGGAAGAAGGAGTATCCACAACCTTTCCCTTCGGGACAGTCTGACTCTCTGCGGGTTTCAGATATAAAGGGACCTGCATTGTCTGAGGATTCAGGTAGGCACCCTTATCAACACAGCCCTTTTTACCATTCATTTCGCCGTGGTCGGCAGTGAAGATTATCATAGTATTATCATAGAGGTCATTCTCTTTCAGATAACCCAGCAGCCTGCCCAGCTGTTTATCCATAATTTCATACTGCAGCTGATTGGCCACAAGGTAATCCTCAAGATCCTGACGATTCTTCATACCCCAGTTCTTTCGATAGAGATCATATACCCTGGGATCATCTGTTTCTGCCGGAAATCCGTCGGCCTCCCATTGAAGCCAGCTCTCTGGAAATTCAATGTCCTTTCTGATTTCAGCTTCCCTCTCTTCCCATCCTCCAGGAATGGCAAAGGGCTGGTGAGGACCGAAAAAGTCCAGCTGCATATAAAAGGGAACAGATTTGTTTTCCCTGGTATCCAGTGTGGATATTGTCCTGTCCACCAGGAATGAGGGATAAATAGCATCTTCGGGAAAGGGTTTGCCCTTCTGATCTGCCAACCAGCCCCCATAGGAGTTACCATTTTTCTCTCCGTCCCAGCTCATCCCCCGGATCTCTTTGGAGAAGGTGAATCTGGAAAGACCCTTATTCATCAAAAACTGAATAAAGAGATCTTCGTTGTACCAGGGTGGAGACCAGCGATCCCAGGGAGAACAGTTCTCACCGAAAGCCCGCATAAAGTGTTCGGTCCCCACATGAGATTTGCCGATGTGCCGGCAGTGATAACCCATGGATTTCAGATACTCGGGCCAGATAATATCTTCAGAGCGAAGATGAACCGCATGTCCATCATGAGCCCGCTCGGAGTTTCCCGTAACATAGGAGAAGCGTCCCGTAAGAATGGAGGTTCTGGAGGGTCCGCATAAAGGAGAGGTGGCAAAGGCCTGAGAAAAGGATACACCCTCCTGTGCCAGGCTTCTTTGATGGGGAGTCTCCATGGAACGATTTCCATTATAAAATTCAGGAGGAACCATATCCATGGTAACCAGTAGGATATTGGGGTTCCCTTCCAGACCATCATGACAATGGGACCCTTTACCGGTTAACCCGTCTATATAATCATTCATAAGAAATTACCCCTTAACAGCACCGGCTGTCAGACCGGCAACCATATAGCGCTGAAACAAAAATATTAGAATAAACATTGGAAGCACACCGCAAACAGAGACTGTTGTTACCCTGCCCCAGTCATAGGAGACTTCTCCCAGAAACTTCATGGCAATCCCTGCGGAGAGGGTACGCTTATCATCAGTAAGAATAAAAGTGATGGCAAAAAGGAAATCATCCCAGGCCTGCATAAAAGTATAAAGGCCGATAGCCAGAAGACCTGGTTTTGCCAAAGGCATAATTATTGATATAAAGGTCCGGAATCTTGAACAGCCATCTATCCTTGCCGCCTCTTCAAGAGAACGGGAGATATCATCAAAAAATCCCTTGATAAGAATTACAGAGAAAGGAATCGTAATTGCTGAGAGAGAAAGCATCAGACTCAGCCTTGTATTAATCAGATTCAGATTTCTGAAAATCATATAAAGAGCCAGAATCAATCCTACGATGGGGAACATCTGAGTGGATAGAAGGGCTGTATTTACAAATTTGCCAAAGCGGGTGGAATATCGGGACAGTGAATACCCGGCTAAGGAGGCTGCTCCCAGGGTTATCAAAGTAGTTCCGATGGATACCAGAAAGTTATTATTCAGATATAAGGCAACTGAATTATCCTGAAAGATTCCCACATAGTGTTCCAGCGTGAAATTCCTGGGAATAAACCGAGGGGGGAATCTGTATATATCGAGGTTCGACTTGAATGATGTAACTATCATCCAGTAGATAGGGAACATAAGAAAAAGTCCAAGGAGAATTACAATGGCAAGAGCCAGAATTTTAACGGGTTTAATTTTCATTTTCATATTAATACTTCGCCTCCTTGAAAATTCTGTTATACAGGAGAGAGAAGACAATAAGGACAACCATCCAGGATGTTGCAACTGCTGCACCGACACCGAAGTTAAGGTTAACAAATGCATTTTTATAGGTGAGGATTGCCAGAGTTTCGGTTCGGCCCATGGGACCACCGCCTGTCATGGTCCAGAACAGTGGAAACTGTTTAAAGTTGGTTATTATGGTAACAAGAATACTGGAGCGGATCACATTCTTTAGAAAAGGAAGTGTGATGTGCCGGAATGTCTGAATCTTGGAAGCACCATCAATATGGGCGGCTTCATACATCTCCGTCGGGATTCCCTGAAGCCCTGCCAGAAGCATGATAAACATAAAAGGAAGCTGTCTCCAGATTGCAGCCACACCGACTGAAGCAAGAGCTGTATCGGGATTCACAAGAAACCCCACAGGCTCGGCTATAAAATGAAGCTTCATAAGTATGAAGTTCACAACACCATATTCCGCCTGAAACATCCATGACCAGAGAAGGGCAACAATAACTGTTGGAGTTCCCCAGGGCAGGAGGGTAAGAGTTCTGGTCAGGCGTTCGCCCGAAGATCCCTTGTTCATAAACAGAGACATGATAAGTCCCATAAGGAAGACTACCAGTACAACCAGAATCATAAACTGGAATGTGATACCAAAGGCGTTCTGAAGCTTTCCGGATTCCCAGAGGGATCTGTAATTGTCAAAGTCATTCCAGACCAGAGGTATCTTCTTACGGGTCAGCTTGAAATTAAAAAAACTGTAGAATACAGACTGTACAACCGGAAGGAATATAAACCCTCCGACGATGAGGATAGAAGGCAGGAGCAGAATTGTTCCGAATACCTTGTCTCCGGTTTTACTTTTGAGTGTCATAATTGATCTCTATTTAATTAGGATTAGAAAACTGCCCGGAGCCGAGATTCCGGACAGTTCCTTAGAATTATTTTAGAAGAAACTTAAGCTCTTTATCAAGATTAACAAGGGCTTCATCAGCAGACATGCTGCCCACAGTGACAGACTGAGCTGCAGTGGTCATAGCCAGAAATACATTTTCCATTTCAGGATTTTTCTCAATGGAATGGATTGTATCGGCATAAGTCAGGACAGGAGCAATTCCTGGATTGGACTGATAACCGGGATTTCCATCAACCTGATCGGCTTTGGGGAAGAGAAAGGGTGCAATTTCCACATACTTACCCATCTGCTCAGGACTTGTGGCAAACTTGATAAACTTAACCGCAGCTTCTTTGTTGGCAGAATCTTCTGCAACCAGAAGCATGTGAGCTTCAAGTGAAGAACCTGCAGGCGCACCTGCACCACTGAGAGGATTGGTTACACCAACACTTCCCTGAATATCGGGATTGATAGCGTAAGCTCCACCGATTCCCCAGAGGGTATCAAAATACATTCCCAGTCTGCCGATGGCAAAAAGGTTTCTAAGATCTTTCAGTTTGGCACCTTCGGGATTGTATTTAGATGCGTGCATATCTTTAAGGGCTTCAAGAGCTGCCTTATTACCGGCATTGATTACATCAATATTTCCGGATGCGTCTCTGAATCCTCCGCCGTAGCTGAAGAACATTGATAGTACAGCACTTCCTGATACAGGAACGGAGGCAGTGGACTGTCCCAGACCGTATATAGCATTTCCGTCTTTATCTTTAAGGGCGGAGAGTTTTTCGGCATACATCATGGCTTCTTCATAGCTGGCAGGAGCCTTATCAGCAAGTCCTGCTTCTGCGAAAAGAGCCTTGTTATAGAACATAACGAAGGGGCTGGCGATCCAGGGAACACCGTACACCTTGCCGTCCACTTTCATATCTCCAAGAATGGCAGGATATACTTCTGCCAGATATTCAACACCAAGGAGATCATCGAGTTCAGCAACATAACCACCGTCAACAAAACTGGAGTACCAGCCTCTTTCACTCTGAATGATATCGGGAGACTGACCGGCATTAGCCATAATCAGAACCTGTTTCTTAAGTTCACCATAGGGGTAACCCGCAAATTCGATTGTAATTCCGGGGTTGGCAGCTTCAAAATCTGTTTTAAGAGCTTCAAAATAATCACTGAACCTGTCTTCACGGACACTCCAGCTTGCCATAGTCAGTTTGACATCTTTAGCTTCTCCGCTACCTGCAGCGGCTTCCTGCTGTCCTGCCGCAAAAGCGGAAAAACTTAGAACAGCAAGAAGAACTGTTACTAAAATTCTTTTCACAATAGACTCCTTTAATTTAATCATATGCATTCGAATACATTTTATGCATACGAATACATTTTATGCATACGAATGCATTAATGTCAAGGAAATCTTTTGTTTGATTTAAACAGTGTTTCATGGTATAAATTCAAAAGGGAGAAGGATAATATGTATACGAATACATCAAGAGGGAGCATCTAAAATGAAAGTAGACAGTTATCTGATAGCCAAAATAGTGGGTGTTTCCCAGGCAACAGTCTCCAGGGCCTTCAGCAATCCGGACAAGGTATCAGCCGCAACCAGACAGAAGATTATGGATGCAGCAGAGTCCATGAGCTATAAGCCCGACCGCAATGCCAGTGCCCTCCGCCGTAAAGGTACCAATACTATCATGCTGCTCTATGTAAAAAGAGGCAGTGGTGACTACTGGACCAATGTAAAACGTAACTACTGGATCTACACTGAGGCTCTCCTCTCTCTCACAGCATTCTTTGAAAACCAGACCTACCTGTTTGAAATAAAACAGGTTAACTCCATATTCTCTCTGAACGAGTCTGAAATTAAAGAGCATTGTGATGGAGTTATTGTTTTTGATTATGTAACAAAAGAAGAATCTGCCCACATAGCCGACTGGAATATACCTTATGTAATCTGTCACCGCTCTATTCAACTTGAAAAGTACAACCACTCAGCAACAGACAATAAAGCAGGAGGACGGATTCAGGCGGAATACCTGAAGGGACAGGGATGCATGTCACCGGCCTATATTATGGACGAAGAAGATCCCTTTACTCATGATCTGCGTAGAGAAGGATTCAAATCTGTATTTCCCGAGGCAGTTATCATAAACTCCTCTGACCCGCAGAAAATAAAGGCTGAACTGATAGGCTGTATAGAAAATAAAACAATTGATTCCATTGCTTTCGTTAATGATATGCATCTTGTTAAAACCGTGATCAGGCTGTACCGGAAAGGATATTCACTGCAGGACCTCTACCCTCTTATCGGCTACGACAACAGTACAGAACTTCTGGTTCTGGATAGCAAACCTGCATCCATCGACATAGGAATAGGGAGCATCTACAGTGATGCGGCAGAAGAGTTACTAAAACTGATAAGAGGAGAAGCAGAGTTTATCAATCTGGTACATGAGCCGGAACTGATTCCTCCTCCCGGAGATTAACTGAAAGCTTCAACAACCGGCTTGAGATTATCCCATTGTTCTTTATGAATAGGTCCACTCTCTTTATTGATTTTCTCCATCATTTTACGGATAAAACCACTGTAGTCTTCAGGAATGAAGCGTCCCCCGGCATGAACAGACAGCAAGGCATGGGATCTTAAATCCTCTGCAAAATTCTTTTCAAAAGGGAGTTTATATTCTTCCTGCTCCACACCAAGCCCGCCCAGAACAAAGGCAATTTTTTTCGTCAGCAGCTGCTTTGAGTTCTTCTTTGCAAAGGTTTTGATCTTTCTCGGCTGTGATCCGGCCCGGAAAGCTCCGCAGAGTACAACAGCATCATATTCTGTAAGATCCGCCTTACTTTTTGAACCGAGATCCAGCAATGCACCGCTGCTCCCCAGACCTTTCTGAATACGCTCAGCCGCTTCCTTGATAAATCCCTTACCTGAATAATAGACAATCAATGTTTTCATTCCAATATCCTCCATTTTAGGGACTTTTCCCTTTTAAAGCAAAATAAACGAAAGAGCCAGCACAACAGAAATCGTAACCAGCCCCTGTATTAATGTAGCCACAGTGATTGTCCTGTAGGCCGTTTTGACATCCATACCGGCAAACTGAGTGACCACCCAGAAATAGGAATCATTGGCATGGGAAACAACCATGGCACCGGCTCCAATACTCATTACCGTCAGGATTGATCCCGTCGGGCTGTTCAGCCCAAGGGAAGTTAGAAGTGGAGCTACTATCGCGGATGTTGTAACAAGTGCCGTTGTTGAAGACCCCTGTGCTGTCTTCAGTACAGCTGCAATAAAGAAGGGAACCAGTATCCCCAGGCTCCATCCACTCATGGATTCCCCGATCAAAGCAGCTATGGATGTGGCTTTGATGATGGCACCGAAGGCACCACCGGCTCCTGTGATCAGTATAAATGGTCCGGCAATTTTTACCCCCTCTCCGATCCAAACCATAAGAACCTCTTCATTAAGTTTGGGAGCGAGCCTTAAAGCAAAAAGAAAACCGAAAAGAAGGGCCATAAGGGGTTTACCCAGGAACTGCATGATTTGAATTAAAATCCCCGGAGATCCGGGTAAAAAAGAAGCAAAAGTTCCCAGGGCCATAAGTAAAATGGGTATCAGAATAGGAGAAAAGGACCAGAATGCTGAGGGAAGCTCACCATATTTACTCTCAATCCTGTTCTCCTCAGTCTCCAGGTCAAAGAGAATGGCTTCTTCGTTGTCCCTGTCTTCCTGTATTTTTATTTTGCCTCCGATATATCGCGCCCAGATAATGCCTGCAGCCATAGGAAACAAAGAGATAAATAGACCGCATATGATGACAAGTCCCAGGCTGTTTTCCAGCCCCAGATTAGCTGCAGCGGCTATGGGTCCGGGTGTAGGAGGGACAAGAGTATGAGAAGCATAGAGCCCGGTAGAAAGAGCAACACACATCATCACTGCAGAGACATTCGCTTTTTTAGTCACTGATTTTCTCAATGCTGAGAGAATGATATAACCTGAGTCACAAAATACAGGAATGGAAACAAACCAGCCGATTATACTCATGGCAACTTCAGGATGTTTTGGTCCTGCAGCCTTTATTAAGGTATCAGCTATTTTAATAGCAGCTCCGGATTTCTCAAGGAAAACACCTATTATGGTTCCCAGTACGATGACAATGCCGATATAGGCCAGGATATTTCCAAAACCGTTCCTTATTGTAGATTCGACTTCTGTGATGTCAAACTGCCCCAGAGCGGATGCTCCCAGACCGACAAAAAGTGAAGCAAATATAAGAGCTATAAATGGATGAATATTATAAAAAGAGGTTGCAACTACAATCAGAGCGATAGACAGACAGAACAGCAGTATCATTAGAAAACCCATTTTGCTCTCCAAAACAAACAGTAAATAATCCGGGTAATAACTCCGGTTTTTCATATTAACATAATTTGATTATACGCGAGGATAATGAATCGTTCATAAATAAAAAAAGGAGAGCCTCCTGAGAAGCTCTCCATACACTCAATTAACTACATAAATCTAAAGCAGGAATAAGGAAAGAATAAACACCACGACTATACCGACGATTCCCTGTATCAGGGTTGCCATAGTCATTGATTTGTAGGCTGTCTTTACATCCATACCTGTGAACTCTGCAATTACCCAGAAATAAGAGTCATTTGCATGAGACACTGTCATTGCTCCGGAACCGATACTCATAACAGTAAGTACGGAACCCATTGTGGAATCCAGCCCGAGAGATCCAAGGAGTGGAGCCATAAGAGCTGAAGTTGTAACAAGAGCTGTTGTAGATGATCCCTGAGCAGTTTTCAATGCGGCTGCAATGAAGAAGGGAACAAGAATACCGACACTCCAATTACTCATGGATGCACCAAGATAGGCAGCTACGGGAGTTGCTTTGATGATGGCTCCGAATGCTCCACCGGCACCGGTGATCAGAATAATGGGTCCTGCGATTTTAATACCTTCGCCGATCCATTTCATAAGAACTTCTTCATCCAGTTTAGGTGCAAGACCGAGTGAGAAAAAGAAACCTACAAGAAGGGCCATGACAGGTTTTCCAAAAAACTTGAAAAGGTTGGCAATAAAACCGGCTCCCATCAGATCTCCGGGAAAAGAAGCAATGGTTCCCAATGCAATAAGTAAAATAGGAATCAGTATGGGGGCGAATGCCATAAAAGTTGAAGGTAATTTACCATATTTCTGTTCAATTAATTCTTCTTCAACCTCAAGTCCATTTGCGAAAAAAGCTTCATTATCATAATCTTCCTGTATTTTAACTTTTTTACCAATAAATTTAGCCCAGATGAAACCGGCAATCATGGTGAATATGGAAACGAAAATACCTACAAGGATAACGAGTCCGAGACTGTCTTCAAGTCCCAGGTTTCCTGCGGCTGCAATTGGACCCGGTGTGGGGGGAACCAGTGTATGTGAAGCATACAGACCTGTTGCCAGGGCTACACTCATCATTGTTGCAGACACTTTTGCTTTCTTGGTAACCGACTTACGCAGAGCCGAAAGAATTACATAACCGGAGTCACAGAAAACCGGAATGGAAACAAACCATCCGATAATACTCATAGCCAGTCCAGGACGCTTGGGTCCTACTATTTTCAGGATAGTATCTGCCATTTTGATGGCTGCACCTGATTTTTCCAGGAATACACCGATGATGGTTCCCAGAACGATGACTATACCGATATAAGCCAGGATTCCACCGAATCCGCTCCTTATGGTCGCTTCCACGGCCATAACATCAAACTGACCCAGAGCAGAAGCTCCCAGTCCTACAAATAATGCTGCAAAAATCAAAGCAATAAAAGGATGCAGTTTGAAAACTGATGTTGCTATTACGATCAATACAATTGATGCAACAAGCAGTAAAATCATTATAATTCCCATTTTCTAAAGTCCTCCAGTATTTTTTCTGTACTACAGATACAAGATTATATGTCATTTAATTAGCAATAATCCAAGATTACAAGTCAAAACGCCTAAACCTGTACTACAGGTTCGATATTATCATGAGATTCTTATTAATGCAAAAAAAACTTTCATTTTTTTTATGATGTGGTGAATAGAAGGATTTCGGAAGTCTATTATCTGGACGGAACCAAGATATATCTCTGGAATAAACTTGAGGATTTAAGAGCGATTCAGACTGATAAGACTACATGACGAAATAGTTTCAGAGAGTATTGAAGAGCCAGGGATTCCATCTTTTCTTATCTGTTTCACTGATAGAATCCTGAGGTGCATTGAAGATGGATCGTTTAAGATGCCTGACCGTATAAAGCACAGCCAGTTCCCGGTCATTTTCTTTTATACCTTTGTAAATACGTTTGTGCTCTATCACCAGCTTTTCAAAATCCTGATTATGATATTCTTTCTTTGAATTGTTCTTCAGCAGATCCCAGATAAGCTGGTTGAAATTATGAAGAAGGAGATTCCCGGAAAGCAGGGAGATTGATGTATGGAATTTCCTGTCCAGCTCAAAAAAAGTATCTTTATTGTTAACTTCCTTCACCATTGCCTTCATGGCATTATCCAGCTGTTCATAGTTATTCTTTTCATGATTGTTAAGACAAAGTTCGATACACAGCTTCTCAAGAGCACATCGGATCTCCATTATCTCATTGAAATCAACAGTATTGAATTTCAGGGTGGGTAGTACAACATTCAGAAAGTTATCCATACCCTGCTCGGTAACGTAGGAACCACCGCCCTTTTTCTTAAACACAAGTCCTATGGCAGATAGTTTATCCAGAGCAGCACGGACAGGTCCCCTGGAGACACTGAACTTGGCACACAGCTCAGATTCCGAGGGCAATTTATCCCCGGGATTCAAAGTTCCCTGGATGATTTTTCCTTCTAGATAATTATAAATAGCTGTGCTTTTAGGTTCCATTATTCTAAAGATACAGGAAAAAAGATGAAATTTACAAGCTAATGAGAGAAATCAGCTCTTCTTACTTATGTGTTCCCTCAATATGGGGAGGAGATTATCAGAGACTGAACCGAAAGTATTGAGTGGCGGCCCCTCCACTTTCAACCAGAAGGAGAACAGCTCAGCAGCTGGTTATTTTTAGAATTTGTCTTCTCATTGCAGGGCCGCCTGCTCTATAGTTTAAAAGAGAATCAAGCCCGTAGCTTATCCAGATTTTTTTTGATACTCATATCATGGGACCAGATCCCGGCAACCAGTTCACAGCCATAATCAGGACACTCAGCGCAAGTGTTAAATCCTTTATCAAAAGCACAGCGGCGGATACCGCACACCTTGCAGTGACTGAAAAGGGTCTTCCCGTTTTGACAGCCCTCACAGTTTATTCCGGCTGGATCAATATCGACTCCGAACATTCTGGACCACTCTTCGGCTGTCTTATTCCTCAGTTTGTCATTATTTGTAATTGTAGCTTTGTAAGCATTGCATTCATTGCAGTCTATACCGCATTTTCCCAGATTCTGTTCCATAAAAAACTCCTGTAATAAAAGATAGTTCATCATAGAGGGCAATCACTGACATCAGTCTGTCAGTGATTTATTTTTTCTTATAAAACTTTCTGATCTGCGGATCAGTTCACTACGGAGATTATCCGGATGGAGAACAGTTAGGTGCTCTCCATAACTGAGAAGATAGCTGTAGACCCATTCATCAGGAGGATAAGAGACTTTAACTTCAAGGCTTCCATCGACATTCTCTATGATATTATCAGAGGAGAAATACTCTCTTGCTTTAGCACTGCCCCCGTTCGCGATGTGAAGATGTATAGATTCGACCTTCCGTCTATCATGAAGATTATGTTCGGGTCTCCATTCAGGAATGTGATCTTCCCTTAAGGAAAATTCTTCCTCCAGAACCTCAAGATTAAGAATACGGGACACTCTGAAAAAACGATAGTCTTCTCTGGTTCTACAAAAGGCCAGCAGGTACCAGTTATTTCCACGGAAAAAGAGTTTTAGAGGTTCAGATATTCTGTTGAGCCCCTCATTATTTAGATTTGTATAGTCAAATCTGATGCATTTTTTTCTGTTAATATTCTTATAAAGAATCTGTACATTATGACGAATGTGATTCCCCTCACCCCAACCAAAGAAATCTATCTCAAGATTCTGTCGGCTGTCCTTCTGAGACCCCAGGGAACTGACTTTTTCAACCGTCTTGCGGACAGCAGCAGGTTCAAATACAGCCTCCAAACCCTTCAACCCAGCTATCAAGGCCAGAATCTCATCAACCTTGAAAACCTGCTTCTCCAGAGTAAATCCTTCCATAAGTGAATAACCACCATGGACACCGGGTTCAGAGACAATGGGAATACCAGCCAGACATAGGGTCTCAATATCTCTATAGATAGTTCTTGAGCTGGTTTCGAAATAGGCAGCCATCTCCGATGCGGTAATTTTATTCTTTTTTAACATCAAAAGAATCATAGAGAGAAGACGGTCGATTTTCATTTGATCAAGTCCTCCCAGGTGACAACCTTATTCCTGCCTGTATTTTTTGCCGCATACAATGCCTTGTCGGCTTGGTCTAAAAGAGTTTTAATTTCCAGAGATTCCGATGTATCCCAGCCAGCGACACCCAGACTGATTGTCACAAAAATTTCAGTTCCATCCGATAAAGCCATCACCTTATCTGAAACAATATTGCGCAACCTCTCAGCAATGTCACGAGCCAGCTGAATATCAGTATCCGGTGTTAAAACAACAAATTCTTCGCCTCCAAACCGGGCAAAAAGATCTATACTTCTCATCGTTTTCTGACAGCTGGCTGCTAAGCTCTGGAGCACCTGATCACCTATGAGATGTCCATAGGTATCATTGACCCTTTTAAAATGATCTATATCAAAGATGATAAGAGAAACAGGGGTTCCAAATCTTTTTGCACGGCCTACTTCTGTTTTAGCAGTTTCATCAAAGAAACGTCTATTATGAATATTTGTGAGAGGATCAGTGACAGCTAAGCGTTCCAGTTTCTGTGCACGAAGCCTCTCAAATTCAGCCTGTTTCCTGGCAGTTATATCCTTTGCAATTCCCTGAAATCCCATAAACTGCCCATTTTCATCTTTCCTCTGAGTAACATTCACGAGCATACTGATTATTTTTCTATTTTTACTCATCAACTCAAGCTCAAGGTTTTTTACATATCCCTGTTCACTCACCATCTGTTGATAAAGGGAAATATCTTCTGGATTGACCATTATATCCTGAACAGACTTGTATTTTAATTCCTCTGCTGAATATTCCAGAATATCTTTACAGGCTGGATTGATCTCTTCAATAATACTGTTTAGACCAGTGAGGAAAATAAGATCCTTTGATTCTTCAAAGATGCTCCGGTATTTTTTTTCGCTATGTTCCAGACTGATATTTGAATCCTTGAGTTCTGCTGAAAGGGATTCAATATATCCGAATGATTTCAAAGATCGGGATGCCAGGGAAAGAGCCTGTACAAAAATGAATGATAGAAATCCGAATGAAGAAATCATATCTATAGGAAATAAATTGGAGAGTCTGATAGGATCAATAATTCTTTGCAGTATCAGTGTTTCAGTAATCACAGACATGAAGAAAAGAAATGCTGCAATAGTAAAATAAAATGATCCCTCACGCCTCTTCATTGTGATTCTCACAAGAAAATAGAAATAATAGAGAATTTCGATATTCCAAACAAACTGATAAAAGGTGGAAGTATAACTGAGGGTCATGGTGTTTAGAAAGAATAGAATAATTGAGAAAATGATACCTACTCCGGATACTGAGTAAAGAAACCAATTATGAATATCTTCAGGATAGAGGCTATTAATAAACAATACAAAGAAGATCGGTGATAGAAAGAAAACGAAATATTCAATTCTGATAGCCGCTGTCCAGCTTATCATAGGGAAAAGACTAAGCAATGTTCCCTGATTCGTTACACCCAGACGGATTGCTGCAAAGAAACAAAGTGCTGCAAAGAAGAGTGAAGCTTTATTCTTTCTTCTAAATACGTGTGTCACTAAATGGTAAATAGCCATAATCATCAATACACCAAATGAGAAAGCCTCAAGAAACCAGTTCCACAGCTGATACTGGTGAATGGACTCCGCCCCGCCTAATAACAGACTATTACGGAACCCTCCCTTACGGTGCTGGTTGTTTGATATCTGCATGACGAAATTGAGTGGTGAACCATCAGATTCAAAGAATAGAGTGACTGGTACTTTCTCTTTAAGGTCTGAATGGGATTCTTTGTTCACTCTGCCCTTTTGAACAAGCAAACTGCCATTCAACCATAGAGCATAAGCACTGCCTTCGCCCTCAATGAATAAACCATAGATTTGACTTTTATCAGGTGGGAATAGTTGAAGGGAGTAAGTGGCATATCCTTCAGAAGGAAGATTTTTCTTATCAATTTCATAACTTGTCCAAATTTCAGGTACATTCACAAACAAGGCTCTGTCAAAAGAATCAACTTTTTCAGGTTCTAGAATCTCTTTCCACCAAAAAGCCCATTCACCTTCCAGATTTATATTTCCATTTTCTTCGAAATCCCAATTTTGTAAATTAAGGACTCCCTTTTGAGCCTGTTCCACCTCAAGGGGAGGAAAACGATCGGAGCTGCAGCTGCTGATCAGGAAGAAAGTGAAAAATATAGCTAGAACAACATAGATTGTTTTAATAGGCCCGCCCTCTAAGAATAGATATTGAATAATCCCTGCAGTACAGATTTGACTGTTTGAGAACTCAGCCATAATAAATTATAGCACCATTTTTTATAAGTGGGCAAAAGGGGATGCCGACCGTAAGAGTATTGACAGAATCATGGAGAGGAGACCAATCAACTTATATAAAATCAGATTTTCACTATTTTGCATTTGACAGCTCTGTATATTAAAATTAATAGATGATCAGAAAAAGGGAAAAGATATTCTCCATAAAATATAAACTGACTATATATATTTTTGTTGCCAGTTTGTCAGTTCTTCTCATAATGAAAATGACTGCCCCTCTTCTTCTGCATAGAGAATTCATAAGAGATGCAAAGAGCAGCCACTATTCTTATTACTCTGATCTCATCTCCCGGTTTATCAATGAAAACAATGAGTGGGGAACTCCTGAAACAGCCTTACTGTTCTATCAAACAATGTCCCAACCCTTTAGGGGTCTGCCATTTCGTCCACCCTATGAAAATGAAGACATTGAATCTCCTCTCTCCTTCAGGATTGGCTTGACTGATTTGAATGGGAACATATTACTTCCTTTCAGAAATCACAAACCGGGAACCAGGGTGTCAATCCGCGAATTAAGACAAGGTGATACCATTTCAATCGAAGGGCAGATTATGGCTTATGCCTTTCCTGATAATTCTCCAACGATTTCAAGGGAAGATCTTTTTATGATCGCCAGAATAAACAGTGTGATTAATTTCGGATTCTATATATCACTTGCAGTTGCACTGCTCTTTGGATTTACTTTTGGAACTATATTAACCCGTAACTTAAGAAACTTGAGATTAGCAGCAGAGAGTCTTAAAGAAGGATTAAAAGGCCAGCAGATTAATAAAATTAAATCACGGGATGAGATAGGTATTCTTGCAAGGGTTCTAAATGAAATGAGCCTGGAGCTGGAAAAATCTCATAATAAAATAAAAGAATTGGCTGTCACTGATGAATTAACCAATCTATATAACAGAAGGTTTTTCAATGAAGAACTGAGTATAATAATACCCAATGCACGACGGTACAAGCACAACTTGTCTATAGTCCTGGGTGATATAGATTTATTTAAAAAAGTTAATGATAATTACTCACATCAGATAGGAGATATTGTTCTTAAGGAGATAGCTAAAATCTTAAAAGAAGGTGTGAGGGAAGGAGATATTGTAGCTAGATACGGTGGAGAAGAGATGGTTATAGCCCTTCCTGAAACAGATTCAGAAAAAGCCAGAATCACCATTGAAAGGGTAAGAAATAATATTGAAAACCATAACTGGGAAACAATAGCACCGGAACTTAAGGTCACAATGAGTTTTGGGATTTGTACAGAATGTGCCCCCGAAAATTATGAGGGAATGCTGGCTATTGCAGACAGCAGGCTTTATGAAGCCAAAAAAAGCGGACGGAACAAAACCATCAGCTGAGAAATGACATCTGGATAAAGGTAATTAATTAGCTTAAAATTAAGTTGTTATCGTTATATGTTTCAGTCGGACCATGGAAGGATAAAGACCATGCTGAAGTCACTGAAAATAAGAATCCTCTTTGGTATCCTGGGAATAGTTCTGCTGACAAATATTTCTAATATGGTCCTGGTACAGAAAGCCACTGAAAAAGTCTTATCTAAAGCTCAGAAAGACAATGCTCATAATCTGATAAATACGGTTATCCTTAATGTAGAAAACGAATATAAAAGTATTCTGTTTCACAAAGAATCCTCCCTGGAACGAAGAAAATCTGAACTGAAAAATCTCAACAATATTGCAGTAACAATAATCGAAGGATTTTATAACGATTCTGTTAATGGAATACTAAGCGAGCAGGATGCCCGGCAACAGGCTGTTCAAGTCATAAAACAGCTTCAATATGATGGTGGTGTAGGGTATTTCTGGATCAATGATACGATGCAGCCCTTTCCCCGTATGATTATGCATCCAACTATTCCCGAACTTGACGGCATGATCCTTGATAGTCCTGATTTTGATAAGGCTCTTGGAATTGAGAAGAATCTATTTGTTGCCTTTGTTGATATCTGTCTTGAAAATGGTGACGCCTATGTGGATTACCTATGGCCGAAACCCACACCCGATGGTTTGACTGAAGTACAGCCTAAAATTTCATATGGCCAACTGTTTAAAGAATGGAACTGGATCATCGGAACCGGTGTATACATTGACGATATTGAAGAAGATGTTCAAAAGCGGATAAGCGCCGTACTTGAAGAATTGAAGGATACATTTTCCAGAGTTGATATCCCTGAAAGTGGATATATGTTTATTTTCAGCGGAGATAAACAATATCTGATTCACCCATTACTAGAGGGGACTGATGGAAGTCTCAGGATTAATCCGGCCACTGGAAAACCTATCATGGATGAATTGATAGATGCATCCGGAACTCCGGAAATACCATATGAATATATATGGAACAAACCACAGCACGAGGATGAATACAGATTCTGGAAAATGGCCTATATCAGCTATTTTGCCCCCCTTGACTGGTATATCGGATCTTCTATCTATACAGATGAGATTGCAAATCCGGCCCGAGCCTTAACAAGACAAATCATTCTTTTATCTCTTATTTTCATTGCTGCCGCCATAATACTCTCACTTCTTCTATCTCAGAGCCTGACAAAACCCCTACAGAAACTGACGATTGCTGCCCAGGAAATTGAAAAAGGCGGCAACCTGGATGGACAGATTCCCATAAGCGGTACGATGGAAACCATGGAGCTGGGAATTATTCTGGGTAATATGATCAAATCCATAAAAAAGACAGGTGATCAGTTGAGACAGGCTCAAAAAATGGAAACAGTGGGAACACTGGCAGGTGGTCTGGCTCATGACTTCAACAATATGCTTGGTGGAATTGTGGGAACACTCTCCCTCATAGAAATTAGACTGGAGAAGGATGGAATCGTTAACAAAGAGACTCTGGAAGAATATGTGGGGACTATGAGAGAATGCAGCTTCAGAGCCACAAGTATGGTTCAGCAGCTTTTGTCTCTCTCCAGAGAGCAGGAAATGAGTCTGACTCAGGTTGACTTGAATAACATAATAAAAAATGTCATGAAAATTTGTAAAAACTCCTTTGATAAATCAATCCAGCTGAATCCTATATACACAACTACACCATCTATCATCAAAGCCGATGCGACCCAGATTGAGCAGGCCCTGCTTAACTTCTGTATAAACGCCGAACATGCCATGACCCTGATGCGGAGTAAGGGGGAGACATGGGGAGGGACTCTTACTGTCAGCATTGATGAGCTGACAACTGATAACTTCTTTTGTAAGATTCACCACGAGGCTCATCTGGGGACTTATTATGTACTTTCTGTGAAAGATACAGGAGTGGGAATGGATATGACCACCGTTGCCAAAATCTTCAATCCTTTTTTCACTACAAAGAAGACAGGCGAAGGTTCAGGATTGGGACTCTCAATGGTTTACAACATCATAAAACAGCATGATGGTTTCATTGATGTTTGTTCTGAACCCGAAGTCGGATCAAACCTGAAAATTCACCTCCCTGCCCTGAGCATGGATCAGATTAAAGAAATGAAAAAGATTACCCGGAAAAAACTCCCCATTGGTAAAGGACTTATTCTTGTAGTTGATGATGAAAAGGCAATGCGTAAAACTGCTGAAGAGATTCTCACAACCAATGGATACAGAGTGATCCTTGCCAAAAATGGTATGGAAGGATTGAATATATTTAAAGACCACTATGCAGACATAGATGCGGTGCTCCTTGATATGGCTATGCCCGAAATGTCAGGAAAAGAGTCCTTCCTGGAAATGAAAAAAATTGACCCTGAAATAAAGGTTATTCTGACCTCTGGATTCAGGCATGACGAGAGAGTGGATGACTTAATGGCAATGGGTATAAAAATGTTTGTCCAAAAACCCTATACTTTTGATAGTCTGATTGAGGTGTTTCATAGACTTTTCAATTAATAATGATCTTTGGCGATTATCCTTCCGCAAGTCTCTTCCAACTCTATTTTACATGATTTAATAACAGACAGTGCCGATGTTTAAATAAGGAGGATCATAAAATCATGAAAAAGATTGTCTTCATATTATGTATCCAGGTACTTACTCTATCCATGATTCAGGCTCAGGACAGCTCAAAGCGTATATCCATTATCAGCTCATTAGCGTCCTCCGATGTTCCGGAACAGAAGGTTGAAGCCCTCAGGAGTATTGAAAATATTTTGAATGAATCTTCCATGGGAGAAGATGAAGCGGCCATTCTGAATATCCTTTCCAATTTGTCATCAGAGGGAATTACAAACGTCAAAAGGAGTAAAGGAGTCATACAGAATGATTTTCCTGCCATCCGTTTGGAGGCAGTCAGACTTCTTGGGAAAACAGAAAGCCCCGATGCCATGAAGATACTGGTTGGGGTACTCAAAAATGATAATAATTTAACTGTGATCTCAGAAGCATCTCTGACAGCAGCAGGTCTTGAATCTGCTTCATGGGCAGCTTTAGTTCCCTACTACTTCAGGATAATAAAGCTGCAGAAAGAGGCCTATAGAAATAATCAACTGATACAGGATGTTCTGACAGCTATCAGGATTATTGCAGACAGGGATGAATCCATTTTAAATGATCCTAAAATCATGGAAGGAATAGTCTTTATTGCAGAAGAAAATCAGGGTTTATCCAAAAGGACCGTCTCTCTGGCTGATGAGTTAAAAACCAGAAAGCTAGCAGAATAAAAGTTAATAATGTCACTTAAATCAATCAGTTGAGACGGTAGTTCTGAACTGTCTCAACCAGTGCCATCACATTCTCAACAGGAGTTCCTGCCTGTGCAAAATGACAGGAGCAGGGCAGATATCCCCGGGGACCCAGTTCATCCAGACACAACTCAGTCTCTGCAGCCACATCAGCCGCCGTACCAAAGGGGAGGATCTTCTGATTCTCCACCCCGCCATGAAAAATAAGTTTATCTCCGTATTTCGCTTTGATAGACACACAATCCATTCCATCACAGACATGCTGAATAGGATTCAGAACGTCTACACCCGCTTCGATCAGACGGGGTATGATCGGTTCGGAAGCACCATCCGTGTGAAACAGAACTTTGGCTCCGTAGGAGTGGATCATGTCGCACCATTTTTTCATTCGGGGGAAAAGAAACTCATCAAAGGAGTCGGGTGACATAAGAAGACTCGTCTGTGAACCCATATCATCACTGAGGAAAACAAGATCGATGGCACCCTCTGCGGCTTCCAGAAATCGGCGCACCATCTCACCCTGGGAATCAGCTATGTAATCCAGAGCCTTGTGGAGGAATTCAGGATTCATCACTGTGTCCATCAATGCATCCTCCAGACCGCGCATCTGGCAGTAAACTTCAAAAAGAGAGACCCAGGGGCCCAGTGTCACAAATTCTTTTGCCAGTTCTTTTGCTTCTGCGGCAGCGGTTTCATAATCGAAATCATCAGGATCGGGCCAGGGATAGGCATCCAGCTCTTCGGGAGTCTCGAAACCTTTAAGAGGATTAAAACTGACTTCTCCGTATTCAACTCCCTGGTTGGCCTGAACTGCCTTGAATTTAACACCCCAGTGGTTGATCTCCTGATGCTCATTGGGATCTTTCAGGATCACTCCTTTATAGGGAATCCCCAGCCAGACAATCTTGTCTATATCCAGTTTACGGTAAATATCCAGCTCATCCTCGACGTCCAGTTTCTTTTTGAATTCCTGGACCAGTTCGGGGACCAGCCAGATATCCACAGGTACCCGATCCGGAGTCTCCCGGTTCAGTACAGCTAAAACACGTTCCCTTGCATTCATTCGACTCCTCCCATATTTAAACAAGATAAACCTTTATTTGTACGAAATCTTGGTATATATTTACATAATGCATGGCGAATCTTTACAAGGAATCAAGAGACCCAACCTCCATATCATCGAAGAGCGTCTGGAGAAAACAGGCCTGGCCCTGGAGTACTTCAAGGCCTTTGAACAGAATCAGCATGACTACCACGGACATGACTTTATAGAGATCCTCTTTGTTCTTCATGGAACTTTCCGGCATGTTACCGCTGACAGCAGTTTCGATGAATCGACCGGAGGGCTTACCATCGTAAATGACAGGCAATACCACTCACTAAGAACCCCCGATGGCCCTGTAGAGCTTATGAATATTTACCTGATGCCGGCACTCTACCCTCTCCCGGATCTTCCGGAGCCTCTGTCCGCCCGGCTCTATGATCTGATTCCTCTCCATCCTGAATTGGGGAACCGCCTCAACAGCATCCGGCATCTGAATGTCCGTGATACGGGGAAAATGGAGAGCCTGCTGATGATGCTTTATGAAGAGCAGAATATGGAAGGAACCGGTCAGGAAGCAGCCATACAGTCCCTTTTCCGGCTTTTTCTGATTGAGCTGTGCCGGGCGGCTCCTGTGAAGGAGGTCTTCCATTCCGAGGGATACCGTTTCAGGATTGAAAAAGTATGTGCTTTTCTGGAAAAAAACTATGTCAGACCAGTCCGACTGGATGATCTGTGCCGGATAAGCGGTCTTAATCCGAGCAATCTCTGTCGCAGGTTCAAGGAGTACACGGGCATGAGTACCGGCAATTTTCTAAAACAGAGGCGTCTGGCAGCTGCGGTACAGAGGCTGAGAACGGGCAATGATAAGATCCTCAGCATAAGTCATGACTGCGGATTCTCCGACATATCCCGGTTTAACCGGTTCTTCCGGGAGGCCTTCGGCTGTACACCCTCCGCGTATAGAGACAGCCGGAATGGTATGGATTCAGCCTTTCACCGCACCGGCCATAATACCCCGCATCACCTGCTTCTGAAAAATCAGATAAATGATTGTCACCGGAAGCATCACTATGATGATTGCGGCACTCAGATTCTGCCAGGCTCCCAGGCGGGAGTCGCTGAAGGCGGCCATCAGATTGGTGGTGAGGGTTCTCAGCTTCATTGAGGGCATGTAGAGAAAGGGAATATACATATCGTTCATAATATCCACCATCTTCAAAATTCCCAATGTGGCCACAGCAGGTAACAGGAGGGGAAGAATGATCCTCCAGTAAATTTTATAGAGGGGCAGACCGTCGAGCATGGCACTTTCATCAAGGCTTTTGGGAATCTGGCTCATAAACTGCATATAGACATAGACCTGCATCATATCTGCTCCGGCATAGATGGTAATGGCGGCCCAATGAGTATTGTACAGACCCAGCATCTTGATAATGCCGAATCGGGAAATCTCTGTGACATACACCGGCACAATCATTCCCATAAGAAAGAGTAGAAGCACCAGTTTTTTAAATTTGAACTCAAATCGTGACAGACAGTAGGAGACCGTAGAGGCCAGGAAGGTGTTTATAATAAGGCTCACAACAACCAGATACATGCTGTTGAAAAAAGAGCGGAAGACGCCTCCCACTTGAAAAACAGTCAGATAATTGGCCAGCATCACTCCAGAAGGGGGGGTAAGGGGGGTAGAGTTTCCCAACTCAAGGGGAGTCTTCATTGAGGCAAATATTGTAATACTGAGAGGCAGGATCACTACAAATACCATCAGGGTTAGAATTGTTCCCCTTATGATATCGGATCTTTTTAGACGGAATTTCATTATTTTTGACCTCTCTTGAGGATTGTATTCTGGATGATTGAAAAGAAGATAATCATGAAAAACAGTACAACCGCCATGGAACTTGCCAGGCCGAAACTGCTGAAATTAAAGGCTGTTTTTATACTCAATATTGTAAAGGTACTGCTGGCAAAACCCGGCCCTCCTCCGGTCATGACAAAGGGAATATCAAAAACCTGTAAAGCCCCCCGGACATTGAGGAAGAGTACTATTTCGATGATGATCATTATATTGGGGAGCACTATCTTTCTGAAGACAAGAGCATCACCGGCGCCGTCCATCTGAGCAGCTTCAAAGAGTTCCCGGGGGATGGAGATGACTCCCGCCATAAAGAGGATGATATGAAAGCCCGCAAAGCGCCAGATCGAAACAAATGTAAGAGTGAAGTTGACTATTTCCGGGCTGCTTAACCAGCGTATGGGTTCATAGCCTGTAAAGAAGGTAGCCAGGAGAGTATTCATCGCCCCGTTTGTGGGAGAGAAAAAGAAGCTGAACATATATGAGACAGCGACCCCGTTGATGATATAGGGCAGAAGAACCATCGTCTTATAGAATCCCCCCAGCCTGATCTGTTTATCGAGATAATAGGCAATGAGAATTTCAAAGGGGATGAATAAGAGGTGACCCAGAAAGTAAATGCTGTTGTTTTTCAGACTCAGCCAGACCTCGGGCATATCCCACAGAACTCTTATATAATTTTTTAAACCCAGAAAGTTACTGGACGGACTGATGCCGTTCCAGTCGGTCAGACTGTAAAAGAAAAGGCGTATCAGGGGATAAATCACAAGGAGCAGGGTCAGGAGAATCGGTATGGTGAGGTATAGAAACAGAGTCTTATTTTTTTCTTTCTCATAGCTGTTATTATTCATGGGGAGGGGTCCTCTAGGGGTAAGAAGGATGCTTTTTAAAAATAGGATTCCCGGGAGCAATGCCCCCGGGGAGAATGGTATTATCTGGCGTCAGCCCACTGTTTATTGAGGGTATCCATCATGGCGTCAAAGGAGTCATAATAATCGACAGACATTTCCTGTCCCAGTTTTTTTACATCAAACTGAATCGCATTTTTTATTTCTGTGAAGGCAGGACCATCGGCTTCCAGAAGAATATATTCAGGTTGTTCCAGATCGGCAATTTGAGCCAGTACGGGATTGTCTGCAACTTCAATTCCTTCTATAGTTGAAGAGACACCCAGGGCGGGAAGAATCTGTGCATAATAAACATCAAAGTACCAGGAAAGGAATTCCATGGCCGCTTCAGTATTCTTGTTGTCCTTGGGAATACCGTAAAAGGAATCTGCCATGACTGAGGCATAGAGAGTCTCTGATTTGCTGTCACGAACGGGGAGGAAAAAGATTCCCAGGTCGTCTACATCTCCCTGCAGATTTCTACGGTAATCTTCGATAAACCACTGCCCTGCTGCAAGCATAGCTCCCTTGCCTGCAACAAACTGAAGCTTGACTTCATCAAAGCCGACACCCAGGGGGTCATGTCCCATCGCATTCAGGTCATACATATCCTGTATACGGGCATAGCTTTCATAAAAAGGTTTACCAGGAGAAAAAGGAGCATCCATTTCGGCCATGACGTTATAATAGTTGCCGTCTCCGGATTCCAGGAAGGGCATAAACTCGTTAAAGGGATAGTCAGGCCATGCATCTTTGAGACCCATCAGCAAAGGAGTAAAACGTCCATCGTCTTTGATTGTCTCAAGAAGGGTCATGAACTCTCCCCAGGTTTCGGGAACAGTCAGACCAAGCTCTTTAAAAATACTCTTACGGTAGTAAACAAACTCATTGAAGCTGCGCGTAGGCAGACCTATTATATTGCCATCGAGAGAATACATCTCGGCAAATTTATTCACTTTTGTTGAAGGATGATCATTCAAGGGCAGCAAAAGGTCTTTGTATCTTTCAAGCATATATGGCTTTAAGGGAATAATATCGGGCAGCTCTCCTGCCGCGGCTCTAATCTGCATGGTCTGCTCAAATGACTCAGTATCTTTGGAACTTTCAATGATAATTTCCACATTGGGGTGGCTCTCTTTGTAGAGCTCTGCCATGGGATTTATACTCATCATGTATTTGTAGGCGGTTGAATCCCATGTCACTAAGTTCAGGGTGATACTTTTTTCAGCAGCATCACTCTGTCCTGAGGCACAGAGGAATCCGGCAGTGAAAATCAATAGAATCAGTACGGATAAAAATGTCTTTTTTTTCATAAATCAGGTTCTCCTTTTGTTAATTACTGATCCCATCTTCAACCCGTTTTTATGATTCAGGAATGATTTTATTACCGGATATTTGACTTTTATTACGGAAAAAATGACTGGGAGAAAGGGCTGTCCGGTTTTTAAATGTTCTGCTGAAATGTTCTACATTGGAGAATCCGCAGCGTTCACTTATCTCCTGAATCTGAGTATCTGTTGTTTCAAGGAGTGTTATGGCATGACTGATGCGTATTTCATTCAAAAAATCCTTATACCCCAGTCCCATTTCCTGTTTGAAGACTGTGCTCAGGTGATTTCGGCTCAAGCCGGTCTTCTTACAAAGAGAATCAAGGCTGATCTCCGGATCATTATAATGGGCTCTTAAAAATTGCAGGGACTGCATTACTCCACGGCTCTTATATTGGTGCTGGTCTTTAAGTTTTTTATATTGGCCGGGGAGATTTTCATAGCCGCCGGATCTGCTGAGAATCAGGGCACTATAGTTCAGTGACTGCTTCAGAGCCGTCTTTATTTCTTTGATAAATACATCCAGATGGACTGGATCCGTAAGATCAGCCTCATGAGGGAGGATGAGATAATAATCGGCTCCGGATTTCAGAATATAATAGTATGCATACTCTTGCAGAAGTGATTCCAATAGAGACCTCAGAAGAACATCCTGAATGGGTATTTCATGACGAAAGCAGTTTATAAACTCAAATTTCATAAGAAGAGACAAGGGGCATGAAAAAAGAGAATCAATGGGGGATTCCGGCAGCTCTTCAGCCTCGAGGTAATGGAGTATCTTCACGGCTAAGGCTTCATTTTTTTCATCCTCCCCGGGAATAGGGACCCCACCCTTTGTCAAAATTTTTTTTCTCAGCTTTTCCAGTATGGGAAGAAGAGCCGCCGTTTCCATATCTTCTTTGAGAATGTAGTCGCAGGCTCCATTTTGAAAAGCTCTGCGAACCAGAGGATAATCACTATAGGCACTGATTATAATAAACTCGGTTTTCCCCTCTCGTTTTCGCCACTCTTCAATGACTTCAAGCCCCGTCATTACGGGCATATTGATATCAAGAAGAACCAGATCTGTTCCAGGATGGTCAATCAGAAAGTCCAGAACCGCCTTGCCATTCCTGAATTCTCCTGTCACATGAAATCCCTGTTCTTCCCAGGGGACTATCGTTTTAAGCTCATACAAAGCCAGAGGTTCATCATCCGCCAGGACAATATTTATCATTCCATTTTTCCTTTTAAAGGGAGCCGCAACATGACTCTGGTATACAATCCTGCCCTGCCTGAGAGGGACATACTCCCCGAGCTGCCGTAATACATCCGTATACGCTCCCTGACGTTTGCCAGACCTATATTATATAAACCACGGTGCTGATAATCCTTCTCTTCAATAGTTTTATTATCTTCCAAGCCCACCCCGTTATCTACAATAAGGATTTCCAGACAGCTCCTCTTTTTTCTGAATAGAATCACCAGACAGCCCTTCATAGACCGGGGGCTGAGGCCGTGAATAATGGCATTTTCCACCAGGGGCTGAATGAGCATTTTCATGATTCTTACATCTTCCAGATGCTCTTCTATTCTTATCTTAACCCTGAAGCTGTCCCCGAAACGGACCTGCATGATCAGGATATAGTCTTTGATATTCAGGATCTCCTGTTGGAGGGAGTTTAATTCTCCCGGTTCCCGGAAGGAATTGCTTACCACTCTCATAAGGGCGGTTGTTGTCTCTTTTATGGTCTCCGCCTCAATCATCCTCGCCATAACCTTGATGCTGTTCAGGGTGTTGGAGAGAAAATGGGGGTTGATCTGAAATTGAAGAGCCTGAATCTCGGCTTCCTTTTTCCCCTGTTCTGTTTTTCTGATTTCATGGGTCAACTTATCTATTTCACCCACCATCCTGTTAAAGGAGTGGGACATTCTATCCAATTCAGGGATCTTTGATTCTGCCAGACGGACAGAAAAATCGCCCTTCTCTACAAAGGACATTCTTTCGACAGATTCCTGGATTGGAGTGATGATCTGTCTCATAAGGGAAAGACCGTAGATCAGAAATAAAAGAGATATCAGTGACATTAATATCAGGAATAAAATGGTGCTCTTCAGTACAGGTCCTCTGATCTGCCGTATATTCATGTAATTGACCAGAGTCCATCCCGTTTTATCGATGGAAACCTCATAGCTTAAAAAATCACATTTCTGGAAGTCATCGTCCAACTGCTCTTCGGAAAATCCTTCTGTGAATAAGACCTTGCCTGTATGACTGTAGATAACATATCTGTTATTGGCACTCCCCGAACGGGAGAGATTTTCAAGAGCGCGGAGATTGTATAGGAGTAATAGGGTCAGGGATTTCAGATTTGGATCAATCTCCCTTCGAATTGCTGCTCCCAGACGAAATCGAGGGGTTCCGCCCATGCTCTGATAACTGAGATCATCCAGAAAAAGAACCTGATCCGAAGTCTCTTGAATTTCCCCATACCAGGGGTCCTGAATCATATCCTCCCGAATTCCTATCAGAGGATTTTTATAGATATACAGTTTTTCTGAATTCAGGAACATCAATGCCGAAAGAATATCACCGGAATAATTAAAGTGAAGATCCAGAAGACTGTCAATTTCATTTGATATTTCCAGGGATTGTTTTCGGGAGGGGGACAAATCGTACTGATTGATCAGATCAAGAAAAGGATCATTATAGCTGAGGGCCGATATCTTCAATGCCAGCTCTTCGATTTCTTCATTAATGGCATCGGCGTATCTCATCGTAATATTTCTGGATTCATTCAGTTTGACATCAAACAATGTTTTATAATAGCTGCGTGTGATTATCCCCCCTACAAGAAAGAGAGGTAATACGATGAGTAGTAGAAAAGAACTGAAAAAGCGAGTTTTTAGTGAACCCCTGATTGGACGCATTCAATGATTATGCCTGCCTGTCTTGAATGTTGTCAATAAAGACTGAGGGTGGGTGACAATCTCAGAGTTTTACACAGCTCACAAAATATTATGAAAACACCGGGCTATATGGGAGCCTGAGGAATCAGGGGCAGTATTAATCTGAAATTGATCTATTTCTCAGATTACTTGATATTTAAATACTCTAGGCTCAGGTTCACATGGTCTGCAATTTCCATGACATTTGAATTTTCCTGACAACATGTGACTCTGCCAGATAAAATTTAATAGAGGATGCGCTTAAAAACCGTCTCCTCTTAATATAATCATCAGCAGATAATCTTAACTTCCAAGCCGGCCAACAGACCGAATTTTTGGATTCTGGAAGCCTGAAGACCTGTACCGATAGCACAATGGTGGGTTGGACCGGCATAACTCCACTCATTCATAAACTGTTCTGCGCCAATAGAAAAACGGTACCGACTGTTGGTGTTTCCAATTTCTAAGACAGGTCCCGGAACACATTCTCCCTCAGCAACCAGAAGAAAGAGACCACTGGTACCCTCTACCACTGAAAGCAGGGTGACCGGACCATGCTTGACTGTCATTTGAATGGAGAGCCCCTTTCCTGGTTTCCCATGATATACGGAGAGAGGAACAAGACCCACATCCCCTTGAGATATTGCAAAGTGAGCCGGACCATCATGACCAAGCATAACAATATCATCATCAAAGTCCATACCATAATACTCGCTGAATGAACCTCCCGCTCCAAAGCTGTCAAGGATCTTCATTGCCTGGGCATTTTTTACTTCACACTCTCCGGCCACAGGAATATTTCGGCCTGTAAGCAGTGTGTTACCCGCTATGACCGAAGTAACGATATCTTCATATTCATTTCCATCCTGCCCCTCATAGTAATAAGCCAGGGAGCCAAGTTGATGCTCTTCTACAAGGCGATCCAAAGCCACCGATGTCCTGGCGGCCCTGATCAGCTCATGAATCTCACATTCCTCAGAGATAACAAAGGTCTCTTCAAACTCCTTTATTTTATCATCCACCTGTTTATCTGTGACTTCCCGGCGAAATTTGGCCAGTTCACACATTTCCAGAATTTCAATATGGGTTCCAAGGGTATAGGATTGTTGTGCCAGGTCGGTATAAACATCGAGCATTCCACCATAGTAGTGACCAAGAATACCCAGGCGATTCTCCTTCATAATGCTGTATACTTTGGCAGCATCCACCCACTCCCGAATATTCTGTTCTGTTTTGTCCTGTCCCAGATAACCGGTTACGATCCTGTAAGGGATGGAGGCGGGGTTGAAAATTCCGGCAATTTCGGGAACCGAACAGGCCTGGCAGTGTGCCAGCCACTCTCCGGTCATCACACCACGGTCTTCCAGTTTATTGAACGACTTATAATCGATGGCTGAAACAGGCTGGACATTGAGCAGGATGACGGGAACCCCGGCTTCCTGAGCCACAGGAAGAACTGTTGAGGAAAGTGCATAAGTTGTTATATAGCAGAAAACGAGTTCCACAGCTGCTTTCCTGAACATGGCAGCAGCTGAACGAGCTTTCTCAGGACTATCCACCAGACCCGCAGATATGACATCCACTCCATCAGCATCAAGTATCCCTTCCACCTGTGAAAGATAGCCCTTCAGGCGATCTTCCAAGCCCTCAAATTGCGGCCAGTAGGTGTCCAGTCCAATGCCGAAGACCGCTATTTTGACTTCTGATTTGCTCATGATTGATCCCCTTTCGAATTTGAAAGGTGAAGTCTATTCTGACGAACACGCATATACTCTTCAATACGGTCACGTACACCTGACATGGAAAAGGCTGCCAGAAGAACAAATCCTATGACCACCCTCTGCATATAGGAATCAATCTGAAAGAGGTTCATAGTCGTGGCCATAGAGGCGAAGAAGAGAGAGGCAATAAAGGTGTTGACCACACTCCCCTTTCCCCCTTTAAGGCTGGTTCCACCCAGAACCACGGCAGAGATCACTTCAAACTCATAACCGTATTTCATCCCCGGATTAGCCGACCAGAGACGGGAACTTAAAAAGATCGCTGCGAGACCCGTAAAGGCACCGGTCAGGATAAAGGCTCCAAGCCTTGTTTTGACAACAGGAATACCCGAGAGGACACTGGCTTTTGTTGAGTTTCCTACAGATAGTATCCATCGCCCGAACAGGGTGTACCTGAGTACGTAGGACATGACCAGTACCAGGATTAGAAATGTTATGAAGGGGATGGGAATACCCAGAAACTTGCCATTCCCCAGGGATGTGAACCACTTTTCCTGAAATTGAACAGGGTTTCCATCGGAGACAATGAAGGCAAGGGCCCTGTAGACAAAGTACATAGCCAGTGTAGCGATAAAAGCCGGAATACCCATGACAGCAGATAAGGTTCCGTTTATACCTCCCGCAACAGCTCCCAGAAGGACAACAATTAAAATTGTAGGAACCAGGCCCAAAACACCCACAATAGACACAGTGATGATGGCCAATAGGGCCAGAAGGGAACCTACGGAGAGATCAAAGTCTCCCGTGATAATAAGAAAGGTCATTCCTATAGCCGAAAAACCGACAAATGAGGCTTCACGGGCGATATTCAGAAATATGAGGGGATTTCGGAAATTCCTGTTGGCAACAATTCCGATAATCCAGAGGAGGAGCAGAGCAAAGAGAATTCCTTTGTCTGCAAAGGCAGAGCCCAGAATCTTTTTTATATTGTTACGATTCTTCATTTTAATCTCCTGTTAGCGAGTCTGACGCTGAGGGTATTAACACTGAGAGCTGCGATGAGAATAAGTCCAGTGACAAGTCGCTGATAGAAATCAGGAACTCCCAGGAGATTTAATCCATTCTTTATGATCCCCAGCATGATAGCGGCCACCAGGGTTCCCCAAAGGTTCCCCTTACCACCGGCCAGAGCAGTTCCACCGAGGATGGTTGCCGTGATGACTTCCAATTCGAAGCCCTGCCCCAGTCGTCCATTTCCTGTCAAAAGCTGGGAAGTCAGAATGGTTCCTGAGATCATGGTTGTCAGGCTGGTCATGACAAAGACACCTGAGATGACCCTATCTACGGGTATTCCGGAAATACGGGCTGCATCTTCACCGGAGCCGACTCCCCTCACCCAGACACCAAAAGGGGTCCATCGGTAAATCACTGATGCCACAACATACAGAGTAATCATGATGATAACCGGAACAGGAATAAATCCCACTTTTCCACTGGAAAAGACCTTGATATCCAGATGTCCGTAGATTGTTGCATCCCGTCCCTGTGTGTAGAGCAGCGCAAATCCACGATAAATCGTCATTGTTGCCAGGGTGGCAACAAAGGTCTGTATTTTCAATTTTGTAATAATAAATCCATTGAACAGACCCAGTAGAATTCCTGCCAGAACAAGAAGTCCCAGGGATGGTATAAGACCATAGCGGGGAATATTGATTCCAAGAATACAGGTTGCAATGGAAACCTGAGAACCGATTGAAAGGTCAAATCCTCCGGCTGTTATAGCAAAAGTCATTCCCACACCGGCTATGGCCACCATGGAAACCTGAGACAAAAGGTTGAGTATATTCTGCCCGGAGAGGATGTTGGGTGTAAGGATTGCAAACATCCCCAGGGTAAAAAGAGCTAAAAAGTAGATACCGTATCTTTCCCATATTTTCACTGCGATACCTCTGCTCCCGTAGCAATTTTCATGATGCGGTTCTCCTCAATTTCATCGCCTTTCAGCATACCGGCTATTTTACCGTCTCTGATAACAGCAATTCTGTGACTCAGGGATATGAGTTCGGGAAGATCGGAGGAGATAAGGATGATAGCCAGTCCTTTATCTGTCAGCGAATCTAACAGCTCATAGATCTCTCCCTTGGTTCCCACATCAATACCCCGTGTGGGTTCTAGCAACAGAAGGACCTTACAGGATCGGGCCAGAGCTCTTCCAAGAACGGCTTTCTGCTGGTTCCCGCCGCTGAGGTCCCGTACAATCTGCCCGGGACCTGAATAACTGATATTCATCAGATCTGTATAAGTTTCCAGAACTGCAGTTTCCCTCTTGGGAGGTAGGAACATTCCTCCTCCCCGGCTAAGATCTGGAAGCGTGTTTATTGTCAGGTTGTCCTGCACTCCCATAAGAGGGAATATACCCGATTCCTTCCTGTCATCTGTGACATAGGCAATCCCTGACTTCATGGCTGCCGCGGGTGTCTTAAATGACACAGGAACTCCGTTAATTGACACATGACCCGAGTCCAGTGAATCAAGACCGTATAGGGACTGACAGATTTCTTCACGTCCACAGCCCATAAGTCCGCCCAATCCGAGTATTTCACCCGCTTTTACGGTGAATGAAATATCTTCAAAATGGGGGGCCCTGCTGATATTTTCAACACAGAGTACATCCTCTCCGACAGTGCTGTCGGGATGTCTGTAAAAAGCTTTGACATCCCTCCCGACCATCATTTTGACAATGGCATCTTCATCCAGTTCTGCCAACGGAGCAGTACCCACAAGGGTGCCGTCACGCAGGACTGTCACCCTGTCAGACACATCAAATATTTCTTTCATCCTGTGTGATATATAAATAATGGTTTTACCCTGAGATTTCAGATCTTTAATAATATCGAATAAGCGAGTCACCTCGGCATCACTCAAGGCCGCCGTAGGTTCATCCATAATGATGACCGATGCATCCAGGCTGACTGCTTTGGCAATTTCGGTCATCTGCTTTTCGGCCACACTCAGCCTGCCGACCTCAATTGCAGGATCAAGGGGAAGATCCAGCCGTTTCAACAGTGTTGTGGTATCTTGAATAAGTCTCTTTCTATCTATAAATCCCGCCTTCAGGGGGAGTCTGTTGGCAAAAATATTTTCAGCCACAGAAAGATCATCCATTAAATTGAATTCCTGATAAATTACAGCGATGCCTGCATGTTGAGAATCAACAGGGTGTTTGAAGCGGACAATGCTCCCTTCCACTTCCAGATCACCTGAATCCGGAATATACACACCCCCCAGAATCTTCATTAATGTACTTTTTCCGGCACCGTTTTCACCAACAACGGAATGAGTCTCACCTGCAATAATATCAAGAGAGACATCTGTCAAAGCCTTCACACCAGGGAAGGTTTTCGAGATATTACTAACCCGAATGGCAAAATCCATATTTTTTCCTCCAGGGATTTTAAATCGTTTAATAGTTTCTTCAATAATATAAGCCTCCGCAGAGGTACTTAAAAAGAAGGGCTTCACGATTGTTCATGAAGCCCCTTTATTTCGTAAAATTAGTACTGGTCGATGTTTTCAGTGGTAATCAGATTAACAGGAACGTAGATTTCTCTAGATTCTGCATTATCATATTTAAGGGCTTTACCCTTAATAGCTGCATCAGCCAAAACCACTGTCATCTTGCCCATTTCATAAGGAACCTGCTGAACTGTAGCTGCCATGGTACCGGCCTTGATAGCATCCAGAGCAACACCATCACCGTTAAATCCGATGATCAGAATATCACTGCGTCCTGCATCAACAGCGGCCTGAGCTGCGGCAGCGGCCATAGGATCATTTTCTGCAAAAACAGCCTGAACAGCTGGATGAGCAACTAGAATATCCTGCATTATCTTGTAGCCTTCTTCCGGTTTACTGTGTCCGGAAAGTTCGGTAACCACTTTATACCCAGCATCAGTTACAGCTTTTTTAAAACCTTCACCACGGCGGATAGCATATACTGCAGAAGGCTCAACTTTGATAATTGCTACTTCTTTTGAACCACCGGAACTTTTAAGCTGATCAATGACATAATCTCCAGCCAGAGCACCACCACCAAAGTTATCGGAGATGACAATGGCATCATAAGCTGATCCACCGCCACCTATATCATCGAGGATGACAGGGATTCCCGCCTCATGAGCGGCCTCAACAACAGGACCGATGGCAGGAGGCTTTACAGGAGAGACGATCAGGGCATGAATTCCCTGCACGATGAGGTCCTGGCAGCCGGAAACCATAAGAGCTTCATCTGACTTCTGATCGTGAAGAACAAAGTTATATCCAAGTTCCTCAGCTTTTTCTCTAGTTCCTTTTTCCATGTCCTGAAAAAAACCATACTGCATGTCATAAACCGAAAACCCGATTGTCATTTTCTCATCGGAATCAGATTGTCCACTGGCAAAGATTCCCGCAGTGCAGAAAATTAAAACCAATACAACGCTTAAAACTTTTTTCATATAGAGCCTCCATGTTTGATATATTCATGGTAAATCCCATTTTGTCAGCCGACCATACACAAAAAGAGCGTAGTAGTGTACATTTATAACAAGTGTCAATAAATATAGCCCTGTACAGGAAATATCTCCCCATTAGTGATGTTGCCAGAGACTGGGGTCTCTGGTGTACAGACGCCGGGGCATCAGAAATAAAAAAAGGGGCTCCCTACCCCGCAGTACCAAAGAGCCATCCCGATGCCTTTACTAAGGGTCTTTCAAGCGGATTGGGTCGGGTTATCCAGGAATTTCAACTGATATATATAACCAAAGGACAGGGAACGTTCCGATGGACTACCAGGGATGGCATAAATCATGAAGCTCCCGTAGAAGCAGGTACGGCGATGATTCTGTTCCCGGGGATATGGCATAGCTATGCACCTGATAAATTAACCGGCTGGAATGAATACTGGGTTGGATTCCAGGGTGATATCCCCCTGACTCTACAGAAGAAGGGCCTCCTGGATGTGAATAAGCCTGTATGTAATGTCGGTCTTCATGAAGATCTGTTTGCCGACTACAGGGAAATTTTTTCTATAATTGACCAGGAGCCCCCTGCTTTCCAAATGATCCTGGGCGGTCTGATCCTGAAGATGCTGGGGAGGGTTACCAGCCTGACTCAGGAGGGCGGCATGGCCACCGGAATGGAGAGGACTCTAAGAAAGGCAAAAATTTACTTTGAAGAACATCTTGAAGGGAATCTGGAAATGGATGATCTTCTTGAAAGGGTAAACATGAGTTACAGTACCTTTCAGCGCTCTTTCAAGGAATATACAGGCCTCTCTCCCTACCGTTACTTTTTACAGTTAAAGATTCATGAAGCCTGTAGGCTGCTTATGGAAAACAATTTAACTATAAAGGAAATAGCCTTCAGACTTTCTTTTGAAAATCCCTATTATTTTTCTAGATTGTTTAAGAAAAAAACAGGAATGACACCCACAGAATGGCAGAGGGGAGCTCTACTTTCTGAGGAGCGACCAGATGGAAAATAAGAAAGCTCTGATATAAGGTACACAGCTGAATGCAATAATACCCCATATGATTTTTAAGAGAGAGCCATTATCAAATTATCTTTTTCAAAAAGCTCTCTCTGTAGATCTGTAAATTTTCCAGCTTTTCAGGATTAACCAATTTCATATCAATGTTTACAAACTCACTGAGCTCTTCCAATTCAATGTTTTCATAGGCTGCTTTTGCCGAAAGTGCAGCTCCGAAGGAGGAGGCCTCTTCAATGTTCGTTGTATACACCGGTGAATCGGGATACATGCTTGCCAGCAGCTTCTTATATACATCATTACGCCGGAATCCACCCTCTATATAGATGGGAGTGCCCTTGGAAAAAGAGACCCTCTCCAGAGCTACAGCGCTTTGAACCGCCAGTGAAAGATTGAGCACGGCATGGGCGTATATAAAATTAGAAAAGAACTCAGGAAACCTCCCTTCATTGATTTCACTTAAAGAATAGTATGTCTCACCAGCATAGACTCCGGGCATGGAATCTGGAAACTGGCCTGCTCCCCGCACAACTCCGGGAATAATAAAATCAGTATTATCAATGGCGGACTGAACTATCTCTCTGTTAAAGTCAGGGAAATCATCGGTATTATTCAGATTCTGAAGCTGAGTCATATAGGTTTCAAACTCGAGGCCACCCATAAATATGGCTGTTTTAACCAGTTCCTGTCTGGCCGAAATATTAAAGAAAACGGTTTTACCGATCTCCTCTTCTGTAAAGGAGTATTCTTCAGATGGATGCATAACCACACACCAGGTACCTGTGGAGTTGAGAATAAAATCCTTCTCTCCATTTATCAGGTAAGGGATCAGGGAGGAATTTGAATCATGGAGCCCCACTGTTACGATGGTGTCCGTACTGAGGCCGCATCGTTCTGCGATGGCTGAGCTTATTTTCCCCAGGACATCTCCCGGGTTCTGAACGTTTTCAGGCAGCTTGGGAATCAGTCCCAGTTTTTCGGCGACTGCAGACCATTTCCATTTCTTAAAGTCCCACAGGTAGGTATGGCATCCGGTATAGGTATAATCTGCTGAAACACATCCGGTCAGTCTGTAGGCAAAATACTGAGGATACATAAGAATTTTATCAGTTCTTTCATATTCTAAAGGGAATCGCTTTTTCATAAAATAGATCAATTTTGCCAGATTGATCAGCGGTTTGACCTGGGCTGTTCCGGTCTCCTGCTGGAGAGTGTCACTGCTCCCCAGCTCTTTATAGAATTCCTCATGAAATTCTTCAGGAACTTCATTGGTATAGGCAACAACAGGCACAGAGAGCTCACCCTCTTTATCAATACAGGCACAAGTTGCTCCATGTGCGGATATGGAAAGGCTGCGAATGTTATATCTGGCACTCAGCACTTTCAGATTTTTATAAAACCAGCTCTCAATCTCCAGGGTGTTTTCCACTTCCAGTTCTTCAAAGGAGATGGTGGGAATTGACTCGTAAACCGAATCGACCTGATTGAGCTCTTCATCATATATAACTATCTTTTTATTAGTCTTTCCAATATCCAGTATTGCATAATTCATGGTGAGTTCCTTCTACTACCGAAGCCGGTTTACGGCTTCGGTGCTTATTTCGATAAGGCCTAAGGGTCTTATTTAGTGAGGGATACGCGGTATTTTTCCACTTCCCAGTTTCTTATGAAATTGATTTGATCCTCAGGCATAAACTGATACCCACCAAAACTTGAAGAATACACAGCGACCTTAACATCATCCAGAAACAATCTCTTACTCGTCTCAGTGAGGGTGGAACTGCTGTTAAAAGCAAATGCACCCACCCCTTTAACAACGGCAAGGCGGGGATTTACTCCATGTTCCCTGATATAGGCACTTATATCACTCTTCAAAGATTCCACACTGTCTGAATAGACAGGTTTGAAGCCGTAGTAGACGATATGGTCGGGAGTCATGGACAGTTCGAGGGGGGCGAATGCATCCGCAGACTCTGACATCTCCAGAATATCCTTGTTTGCAAAAGCACTGACAACCACAGAATCTTTAATGGAGCTTTTTATAATATTCTCCGCTTTTGTAAGAGAGTCACTATCCACAGAGATCTCTTCTGTTGATGGGAAAGTCCTGATTTCGGCTTTGATGACTGTAAACATATCTTTATAGATAGAATCTATTTCCTCAACTGAGTTCGCTGTAACAAAAACTCCATGATTCTGCAGAAAAATCATCTGTGGAAAGTCATTTCCCCTGGCTATGTGCTTTTCAATTTCAGATTTCACCTCTTTGGCAAGGATATAACCGGGATTGATAATAGGAACCCAGATTGCTTTTTCTTTAAACAGTTTTTCTATTGTTTCAGCACCTTTCCGGCTGCATGTGATTCCATTTACCAGAGTGGGATGGGTATGTACAACATAACTGAAGGGCAGAAGAGCATGTAACAGGGTTTCTACACTGGGTCTCTTATCCATTTCTGAAGGAAATCGGGAGGCCATGAGGTCTACCAAAACCTCTTCCTCTCTCTGATCCGCATCCTCGGAATAGGTTCTGGACCAGATTTTATCAAGCTTAGGGAGTTCAACCTTTACAAATCCCTTTTCTTTAATGGTAGCCAGCTCTGTGCCGGACCCCTTCACATACATATATTCATCGGTCTTCCAGGATGTATTACCACCTCCGGCAATTACATACTCCATATCAGTTCCATAGGCATTGGAAATGGCTATCAGTTTATCAAGGCTCATCTACTGTCTCCCTGATAGTTCAGATTTTTCATAAGCCATTACATCAGCAATCAGCTCACGATCTGTAATAGTTCCGGATTCCTGACAATAATAGTCCCAGATAATGCCGAAGGGTTTTGTTTTAGACTCTTCCAACAGGGCCATCCTGCCAAAGTTATTACCATCCTCTTCAAAGGCTTTAAGCCGGGAATATGGCTCAAGAAGAGCATATAGCAGGCCTTTCAGTGAGGCTCTCGCACCCACTGCCCAGGCTCCGATTCTATTTAAAGTACCGTCAAAGAAATCGAGACCGATATATGTATTATTGATTTTCCCGGAACGGACAAGTTCCTGCATCAGGGCATAGATATCATCATTAAGATTTACAACATGATCAGAATCCCATCTTACGGGTCTGGAAACATGAAGGAGAACCTCATCAAGATACTGGTATACCGATGAGATTTTGTCGGCTATGGATTCGGTGGGATGAAAGTGTCCCATATCCATACAGAGAAGCTTGTTTCTGGTAAGGGCATAACCCATATAGAACTCATGAGATCCTACAACAAAGGATTCACTGCCGATTCCGAACAGCTTGCATTCAACTGCATCCCTGATCTCTTTATCATTAAGTTCATGTGAATATATTTTGTCTAATGTTTCCTTAAGAATGGTTCTGTGATCCATACGGCAGACGACATTGTCCTTGGCTCCATCGGGAATCCAAAGATTGTGAACCGAGGGAGATCCCTGCTCTTTCCCGAAAAAGGCTGTAATGTCACGGGCCCTGTTAACATGATCGATCCAGAATTCTCTTACATCTTTATCTTTGCTGCTTAAGGTAAAACCGCTTTCGGCCATAGGGTGGGAGAAGCAGGTGGCATTGAAATCCAGCTTAACTCCGTTTTCACGTCCCCAATCCACCCAGGACTGAAAATGCTTAGGTTCTATCTGATCTCTATCTATTTTTTTACCATGAAAGTCTCCATAAATAGCATGAAGATTCAGTCTGTGTCTTCCTGGAAGAAGACTGTACATTTTCTCAAGGTCTTTTTTGAGCTCATCAGGATTTCCTGCTTTACCGGGATAGTTGCCAGTTACCTGAATTCCCCCGCCGGAGAGAGTAGAATCAGGAGTTTCAAATCCTCCGACATCGTCTCCCTGCCAGCAATGGACTGACAAAGGAATATTCTTTAATTTTGCCAGTGCTGTGTCTACATCAACACCCAGTTCCGCATATTGTTCTTTTGCATAATCATATATCTGACTCATGGTTTAATCTCCTAATACAAAAAGATTACTCCCGATCCCCAGATCCAACCTTGAGATTTCCTTCATTTAATAGCACAATACAGTCATGTATGAAAAACACCATCTTATGGGAAAAGAGTTCTTCAAACCCAATGAGATCAAGATAAAAATCCTTCACAGAGATCCTCAGCCCGAGTATCCTATCCACACTCATGATTTCTCTGAACTTGTTTTAGTACTAAATGGTCAGGGGACTCACTTCACCCGGAAAAATACATTTCAGGTGGGGAGAGGAGATCTGTTTGTAATAAATGGAGACCGGGCACATGGTTATAAAGATCTGAAAAATCTTAAATTGATTAATATCCTTTTTGATCTTAAAAGACTGCATTTTCCGGATTATGATATCCACAAGTCTCCCGGTTTTCACACACTCTTTACCATTGAACCCCTGATGAGAGAGGATTCAAAATTCTCAAGCCGCCTCAAGCTCACTGAGACTCAGATAGGGGAGATCAAAGAATTCATTTTAAAAATGGAAAAAGAACAGACCCTGCAAAAGGAGGGATACAGTTATCTGACGGCAGCGCTGTTTATGCAGATGATCACCTACATATCCCGAATTTACTCTGAGAATTCTCAATGGGATAAATCAAATCTATATACTCTGGGTGAAACTATCAGCTTTATGGAAAACAACCTGGACAGAACTGTAAACATAAAAGAACTGCTGAAGATCTCTCATATGTCGGAAAGCAGCCTTTTAAGGGCCTTTAAAAAAATAACCGGAACATCTCCCCTGGATTACCACCTGAAAAAACGGATGGACAATGCCTGCTCACAATTAAGAAATTCAGACACAGCCATTACAATGCTGGCTTATGATCTTGGGTTTACCGACAGTAATTATTTCTCCAGGTTATTTAAAAAAATAATTGGAGAAACTCCAAGAGATTACAGAACTAAATATAAAAAAAACATCAGTATAACGAGTTGATAGCGGATCTTCATGGATTCATCATAAGCGTATAGTCAGTTTTTTGACAAGAACAGATATTTCAAAATCATGGTTGACCTCTAACGGGTCTATTTTACCATCACAAACTCAGTTTTCTTCAACTCTGAACTTCTTCCTTCTAATTTAGAGACTAACTCAATGGGTGGCATGTATTTTGCTAAATAGATAATAAAAGATCAAAGGATGAATAAATGAATAATATAGCAATTCTTCTGGTGGCTCTGACTGTGCTGCCCCTGCCCCTGCTCACTGCTCTCGGCAATCCAGATGAATTAGTGAAAGAGGGTATGATAATCGAAGTGGACAGCCTGGATAAGATTTCAACGTCCAGCGATTGGGAACTGATCATCAAAAAAGGCAATACATCAGAGCTGTTCATCGAAACAGTGGGCAGCAGTCGTAACTATGTAGAATACCGGGAGGGAGAACTGAAAATGGGAGAACGCCCGGGAATCGGATTCAGCTTCAAACGAAGCAGGGCGATCCTAACAGTTCCGGAACTTTCGGCCGATCTGAACGCCTCCAGCAGCAGTGATATCTTAGTCAATTTAACTGTAGAGGCTAAGAGTCTCAATCTCACAACCAGTTCCAGCGGCACCATAGAAATGGCTGAAGTGCTTTGCTCATCCCTGGAATCGAAGTCCTCCAGCTCCAGTAAAATAGTCCTCAAACAGCTGAAGACTGACAGTGCATCAATCAAAGGAAGCAGTTCCAGCAAGTATTTCATAGAGAATGGCAGCTGCCGTACCATCACCACATCATTTTCAAGCTCCAGCCGTATGCTGGCTGAAAATTTCATTATTGAGGAATCCATGAATATTAACGGCAGCAGCAGTTCATACCAGGAGTTCTCAATAAATGATAATATTGAGGCGAAAGGTTCACTCAGCAGTACAGCCAAATTGATTCTTCATGGGAACCCTTCTGCAATGGCCTTACAGAATATTAAAACCAGCTCATCAGGCCGCTATGAAATAAGATGATTAATGTACCGGGATTTTTATCCTCATAGGATCTGGTAGTTTCATTATCAATAAGGCATTATAGTTTTTTTAGAGTGTCACTAAGTGTTTTGACTTTCTCATCCAGGGGCATATCGATCTCCAGGATAATTCCGTAATCCGGTTCTTCCAGAGCTTCAAACTGGCTCTGAAGCATGTCAGATTTTTGATAATGTCCCTGTCTTGATTCCAACCGTTCATAAATCGTCTCGAAACTGCCTCGAAGATAGACCCAGTTTACAGGCTCTGATAGACCATCCTGGAGAAATCGGCGATATGATTCCTTCAGGGCGGAACAGCTGAATACAGCCGATTCTCCCGCAGTCTGACATGCCATAATCTTATCTTTTATCAGCTGAAGCCAAGGCCAGCGGTCATCATCGTTCAGAGGAACCCCGGATCTCATCTTTTTAATATTAACTCCGGGATGAAAGCCGTCGGCCTCAAAATAACCGATTCTCAGTTTTTCCGCACATCTTTCACCGAGAGTGGTTTTACCACAGCCGCTTACACCCATAATTACTGCAATCATGATTCAGACTCCTGGAAATTGGATTTCAGAGCCCACAGTCCCAAAGCCGGATTGGAGATATAGAAGATCTCTTCTCCATCAGCCAAAGTATTCCAACCCTCAGTTAGAGAGCTTCTGTCATAACGGAGTTCATACTCATTGAGTTCTCCGTAATTCAGACCAACCCCTTCAACTTCTTCTCTGCTCAGTTTTCCGGGACAGTAGGTAATATTGAATCTTCCTTCTGAAGAACCGTGGATCAGATGAGCTGCAACTGAAAGATTATCAGCCATATCGGGACGATTCTCGACACAGTCCATCACATAGGGAGTTCCCTTATAACCGAATTTTCTGATAAGAACATCCATCTCTTTATTCTCACCAAAGCAGTGAATCCCCGGTGCCAGGACGATGAGTTCTCCTCCGTCGGCAATAGCCATACGGGTTCTGTATATACTCTTATTCCCCAGCCATGTACTGCGGAACTCATCGGGGCTGAGAAAGACAACAACCTTTTTCGGTGCTTTCTCCAGCAAAGTGATATTCAGCTTTTGAGACAGGGCTGCTGCTTTCATATAGCATTCACTGTCATCTCCTGCAAATAGACCATGCATTTCCGGCTGGCCGAGTAAATTGGGGGCAACCACTGTCTGAATATAGACAATAGGGAGGTCTTTACAGAACTTCTCCGCTCCCCGGTTGAACAGCTGACGCACAGGAGTATCAGCCCGGCCCATGATGCTTTCCATATTGCACACGGCACCCAGAAAATGACTCTTGTCTATGGCTTCCTTACCGCTTATCCCTACAAGAATATTCTTGGTGAAGTTTGCCATTCCCACAACTTCATGGGGAACAACCTGACCGATTGAGAGAATAAGATCCCAGCGCTCATCCACGATCAATTTGTTTACCTGAACAGGCCAGTCGCAATCCAATTTACCGCCGGAGATTTCCTTCATCTCATCACTGGAGATTCTTCCCAGTTCAACCAGGGAATTATGCCAGTCATGATCCAGTATCAATGACTGGGGCAGCTCCCCGAACATACGCCTTTGTTCAGATTCAGTCATGGGAAAATGAGTTCCCAGAGCCGGAAGAACGGCCTTGACCTTATCCCCTAACATCTTCCAGGCCATCTCGGTCAGAAGACCCGCACCCGAGTGAAAACGGGTAAAATCGGGGGGAATGATAAGCACCCGCTCTGCATCGGGATAATGAGCCAGTACAGACTTGAGAGCCTTTTTCATATCTTTACGGTTCAGGACCGTACTGGTGTAATCTGAAGTATAATAAAGCATGAGTCGTCTCCAGTAAATAAATGATTGATTACATCATATCATTATAGCCTATAAGAGGATAATAAGCATTTATAAATTATTAAGACAGGACTGAATCATAGCAGATATTTATAATTCTGACTGAATCAGATGTCTTGTATAATCATGATCCGGCTGTTCCAGGATCTTATCTCTGGGACCCGTTTCCACAATTTGTCCTTTGTACATAACAGCAATTCTGTCACAGAGATGACGGACAACTTTAAGATCATGAGAAATAAAGAGGTAAGAGAGATTCAGCTCTGTTTTCAGTTCACTCAGAAGATTGAGTATCTGCCCCTGAACTGAAACATCCAGAGCAGAGACAGGTTCATCACAGACAATGAGTTTAGGACGCACCGCTATAGCCCGGGCAATGATAACGCGCTGATTCTGTCCTCCACTCAGCTGGTTGGGATATTTCAAACGTTCAGTAGAGCTCAGGCCCACCAGAAACAGCAGCCGGTCCACTTCACGATCAAGTTCATTTTCGGGAACCACAGAATGGATACGCAGAGCTTCGCCTAAAAGCTCCTCGATTGTCATCAGGGGATCTAATACTGCATTACTGTACTGAAAGATAATCTGTATATCCTTACGGAGAGATCTAAGTTCTTTCTCCTTCAAATGACTGATTTTCTTTCCATCAAAAACTATCTCGCCCTCATTGGCTTCCAACAGACGCAGAATAAGATTACTCACCGTCGTCTTACCACTGCCGCTCTCACCTACCAGCCCGAGAGTCTCCCCTTTATAAAGATCAAAACTGACATCCCGCACAGCATGGATAATCCTTTTTCGGGATAGTATATTCTTCTTCAGAACGAAGTGCCTGGATATATTCCGGACCTGCAGCAATGATTCTTTCATCAGCCTTTCTCCCCGGGAATAAATTCTTCAGTCAAATAGCAACGAACCCGGCGTTCTCCGATTTCTACCATCTGAGGTATCCCGGTGCTGCAGATTTCCTGACTGGAGGAACATCGGTCATAAAAAGGACAGCAGTTTGAAAAATCATGGGGGTTCAGAGGACTCCCGGGAAGACTGTAGAGTTTACTGTCATTGGAATTCAGAGAACGGGTACAGCTGATCAGCTCTTTTGTGTAGGGATGCAGAGGATTATGAAGAATCTCCTCAACACTGCCCTCTTCGAGCACAAGACCACCATACATGATGATCAGGTTATGACAGAGGTACTCCACAATATCAAAGTCATGGGTTATGACCAGAATGGACATATTGGAACGGCGGTTGATAGACTTGAAAAGATCCAGTATTTTCTTCCTTAAACTGGAATCAATTGAGCTGGTCGGTTCATCTGCTATGAGCAACTCCGGCTTTAGAATAATCCCCATGGCAATAAGTATTCTCTGGCTCTGTCCTCCGCTGAGCTGATAGGGGTACATATCAAATATCAGTTCAGGATCTTCCAGTCCTACATTTTCAAGGGTCTCAAGAATCAAAGATCTGGTGCCGGAAATCCTATGTATTCTGAGCATTTCTGTCATTTGACGACCGATGCTTTTATATGGATTCAGAGCCAGAGCCGGATTCTGAAATATATATGATATGGATCGTCCCCGGAGAGTCCGTAACTCCTTTTCACTCAATTCCAGAAGGTTCTTTCCATGAAACAGAACCTCTCCTTCATCAATATGTCCGGAAACAGAAGGCAATAGGCCGAGAATTGAACTGAAGGAAACGGTCTTACCGCTTCCCGATTCACCCAGAACTCCCGTAATCTTCCCTTTGGAGAGCCGGGTATCCACCCCTCTGATTACCTGAAGACTTTTGTCATCATTCCGAAAAGAGACTTTAAGATTTTTTATCTGCAACAAGTCATTCTGCATATCTTCCTGCTTAGTAATTGTTCATTTCGATTGTTTCCACCAGGAGAGAACCAAAATCATCCAGTTCATATTTCCTTCTCTCTCCGGCAACCGTACCCATAACTATATTGGCTATCCCTTTTTTCCAGAACATCACATTGGCCGCGGCACTGTCAGGGAAATAAAATTCACCCCGATAAACAGTCGGGATTTCTGAAGTCCGGATTCCTGCCTTTTTCATATTTATTTCAAGAAGATGAGATAGACTCCAGGCATAATAACGGGTAACAGGAGCCTGTTGACCGTTAAAGGAAAGAGTCTCAAATTCGGTATGCTTAATCCGGTTCAGGTCTATTGAAACCTTAATATCCGATGAATTATATGGAAAACGTTTCATAATATGGGGAAGACCATTCTGTTGTTCGCTGAGAGTTCCGTCTGAAAAAATAAAAATAAAGGAACGTCTGCTCTCATATTCTCTACAGAGAGAATCCATCAGGCTCATATAAAATTGCAGGATTTCACGCCCCTCGGAATCATTGTAGTTATAGCCCATGTTAATAAGAACCGACTCATCCGCCACATCCGGATCTGATCCCCTTTTTATCCCGGCAATGTTTCTGCCGGAACCTTCAGAGTTTTTTGCTCTGGCAATCACCGAAAGCTCAAAATCAGGGTTTTGTCTGACTGCAGCAGCAGTTTCCCCGGAGAGAAGCATGATAAAATAACGGGATTCCAGTCTGGCAATGGAATTGCTGAGAGATTCTCCATATCGGTTTACCAGGAGAATCCCCAGGGGCGAGGCATGAGCGCCCAGCTGATCTGTAATGTATTGAATGGATTCATCGCTGTAATATTCCTTATCAATAAGTACAAACACATCATCATAGCTTGAGAAGTCCTTAATATTCAGCAGATCATCTGTTGATGCATCATAAACAGGACCTTTCCTGCTGTAGCTGCCCAGAGCCAGAAATGAATAATCCGATCCGATCTTCAGAGATAGGGTTTCATTCCCGGAACCGAAAATACATTCGGATGATACAGGCAGAGATACAGGATCAATATCATAATCAAGAAAGTACCCGTCAGTCTCATTCTGTGATGAAGAGAACAGAGGCTCAAGGCCAAGAGCCTTCATCTCTTCAGCGATCAGAGCGGCTGATGTCTCGGCTCCGGGAGTTCCGGCTATCACTTCATTCATGGGAAAAGCACTCATATCATATCGACCGGCATCAAAACGTCCCTCTGAAAGAAATAAAAATCCAATCAGAAGAATAAGAAACAGCACTGCTCCAATGGCTGTTTTCCCCAAAGTCTTCCCTCTCTCCTTCAACCATGCAAAGAATGCAGAAGGATTCAGCAATATTCTGAAAAAAGAGAACCTTCCACTTTCTGTACCCTGTAAATGAGATCTGAATCCTTCTCCCAGAAGATTGAATCCCAGTACCGCAAAAAAGAATGCCAGAGCTGGGAAGATAACCATCCAGGGAGCATAGTAAATCATATTCCTGGCAGTCCCGAGCATGCTGGCCCATTCGGGTTCAAAGCTTATGTTGAATGCCTGAATAACCCCTGCGTCCGTACTTTTTATTATTCTGAGGTTACCCACATAGACACCGAAGATTCCCAGCTGCATCAATAATGAGAGAGCGGCAGATATCTCCATAAAAAAGAGGACAATAATCTCTGTTAATAAATGAGGAATGACATTCTCAACTGCTATCCGCAGACGCCTTTTCCCCATGGCAATTTCAGTCCTGATAAAGGGCTGTTTCATGATATCTTCGGTCCTCTCCAGCATCAGGTTTCCCAGCCTTGCCCAGCCTACCAGAGAGAGAACGAGAACAAAGGCCAGAATAGACTGTACCTTGTCCATACTGAGAAATATATCCTGCTTCAGAATAATGATACTGATAAGGAGAGCCGGAATAGCACTGAAAAGCAGACTGAACTGTTTAATTATGCTGCGGGGAAGTGAATGACCGAATCCGGCAGAGAGAGCCATGGGTAATGCAATGAAAAAGCGCCCCAGAACAATCAGCAGGCTCAGAAGAATCGTGAGGCGGGCACCATAAACAATATGACTCCAGAGATCCCGGCCGAACTCATCACTCCCCAGTGGAAAGTCCGATGACGGAGGATAAGGGGCACTTTCAAATTCCAGAACCCCCTGTTCTATACGGGATCTCATTGACTGCAGAGTGTAGGGACTTTTACCGGTCAGGCTGACAGGAAAGAGTATTAATACCAGGAGACACAGGATGATTAAACTGCCCAGGATCAGGGAGGGGTTATTTCTTCTCATACAACTCTTTTTCTCTTCAAAGGATTGATCAGGATAGACCCCAGACGGCCGGCAGATGTAATAAAAAGATGAAGCAGAGCCACCGTCAGACATAGGGAGATAAAACTACCGCCGTCATGACGGTTATAAAAATACAGAAGGTAATAGATAATTCCTTTATAATTGAACAGGTATTCCACAATAATCAGATTTGTCAGCATCAGGGAACTGAGAGCCGAAAATGAATCCAGCACCCGGGACAGGACGGGAGGAACCAGCTCATAAAAATAAATATGAACTTTGCTTAATCCTTTAGCTCTGGCATTCCGGATATATTCTCTGGACATCTCCTCTTTTATACAGATAGATGTAATTCTGGAGACATAAGCAGCAGGAAGCAGAGATAATGTCAGCAGCGGCAGGATGAATTCCTTAAGATTAATAAGATCATTGAACACGGGAAAATTCCGGGCAATAAACACATATAACCACAAGCCGGCAATAACAATGACAACATCGGGGACAGAGGCAGAGATCAGAGTCCCTGCAGAACGGAGAATGCCCCGGTTCCCCTCATGCCAGCTCTCAAATACACCCCTTCCCATTCCCCAGAGAAGAGAGAGAAGCATTGAAAAAGATAAAAGCTTCAAGCTGCTTAAAGTAGAGGAGAACACCACTTCCAGAAGACTGCTTTTACTGGCCGTGGTACCGACATCAGAGACAATAAAATCCTTGATGAAGAGTACAGAGTTCTTGACTGAAAGATAGGAGGAGAAATTACTGACAGTTTCACCGTTAACTCTGCGGAGGCTGCTGTCCCCCGGCAGATGAACAATGAATACCAGAAGAAAGACAGCCAACCCTACAGGAAGCAGATAGTAGACCATTTTTTTCAGAAGAATTCCCAAAGGATGATAATAGATCTTCTCAATAGAGAGTTCCCTGTAATGAAGATTCGGATAAGAAATATAAGTGGAATTGATCAGATGGCTCAGAAGAATGAAGGCCAGAAGAAGCCGCAGAACAAGTTTTCCCCTGCCCGTCAGATAATCAATCTCTATATCCTTATATATTTCTCTCTTCAAAAAATTGAGTAGAATCAGAGTACTGGATTCCACGGTCCGCATATCTACGGCATCTGACTTGTCCTCATAGTTATTTCTGCTTTGGCCGCTGGAAGTCAACAGCACAGAAGGGACCTTTCTATTGATAAAAGGAAGGGGAGACCGGGTCCCGCTGATACCGAATGGCTCCGTAGGAAGACCGCTGTCCTGAGAGAGATGAATCATCTGAGTTCTCAGAATATCTCCAAATGAGCTGTCGGAACTGACCTGGGTCCGAGGGTCCTTTTCCGCGCCCAGTTTGCCAAGGTGAATGACACTTGTTTTCTCCAGGGGAAACAGAGGGTGATTCACATAGTGCCTTGCTCCTGCGGCATTATTCTCCTCTCCATTCCAGACAGAAAACACAATTGTCTTATAGGGGAGATTTTTCTGGGCACTGAGAACTCTTATGATTTCCAGAAGGACAGCCAGACCGGAAGTATTGTTTACGGCTCCAGGAAAATACTCAGATCCCGGTCCCCTGCCCAGACCATCTAGAGATGCCGATATCATCAGAATACGATCTCCCGAACCACGCCCCTCCAGCATTCCCAGAATATTGGCCGTCGGGACAGGGGGAAAGCTGATATCCGATTCAAGAACTATATGGTGAAGAACAGCCATCGGATTTTTCTTGCTGAAAAGAGAATCGATTCCTGTTCTGTTTTTCAGGTATTCGTATGCTTCCTGGCTTATACTTCCAATAAGAAGATCACTCCCCTTCTTGTCAGAAAGATCGAGGCTTTTTTCATCAGGCTGTATGGTACGGGGATCATTGGACCAGCTCTTTAGAGAGACAAAAAGGACACCCTTGCCCTGATGATCAAAGACATAGTTGATCTTCTTGTCATCCAGCAGAATGCTCTCCACCACAACAACTCGGTCTTTAATCCCTGAGGGATCTATATTGTAAAGATTATGTCCGGCCAGAAGAAGATCACCCGAATAATTGATTCCCCTCCCCCGGCCTGAGGAAAGAAAACGGAAATCGTCATACATCACAAACTGCCTGACCAGATTCCCCTGATCATCATTCACAAGAAATTCCGACTGAATATCTACATCGGGAATAATGGTTGTAAAATTTTGAAAGAATGAACCTCCGTAACCAGCCGGTACTAACCCCGATGCTTCAAAGGCTTCTTTCACATAAGCCATTGCCATTTCATTCTCAGGGCTGCCGCAGCTTTTTCCTGCAAATTCAGATGAACTGAGAATTTCAATATCCTTCCGGATTCTAAGCGGATCAAAGGCATTCAGATTAAAACGATTACCCTTCAGCCGTATATTCACAGAGAGGATCACTGCCAGTATCAGCAGAGGAAGAAATATTATACGAAGGATTTTTACTGCATGATTCATAGATTCCCTTCAGACAATAGATATATCAGCATTCAGTATTATAGCAGAAGGTTTGTGATATGAAGAGAAGAAAAAAAGAGCAGTTTAAGAAATCGATTCCCCCCAGGAGGTGTTTAATGCTTAGCATAGATGCATTTATAAAATGCTTGACTTGAAAATAGATCAATCATAGATTTTAAATCAATACATTCAAAATAATTATCTCACAAGGTAGTTCATTTTTCATCAGGAGAGAAGGTATGGAAGATCATCCAGTCAAAAAACAGACAGAGATGGAATCAGATATGAATAAGCTGTTACTTGATGATGATATAAACAATATATTTGAGAGTACTCTTGAGAGTGAAGTTGAGAACTTTGCGGAGATTCCCGAGAGACAAGTTGAAGAGCAGTCAATAGACAGTAAAATAGAAATTACAATATCACAGGATGAAATGCTTGTTACTGCAGATCTGTTTCCCCCTCTGGGATCTGGAAAAGTCCTGACAGCCTTTGATGTCTTTGAGCAGCTCCATGGCTTATCCATTACTGAGAACGCAATTTGCAAAAAAAAAGTTCATAAGTATATCAATGAAATTGAAAAAGAAAGAAAAGTTTATAGAGAGATAACCATTGCCAGGGGGACTCAGCCCACCCCTCATATCCCATCCTATACACAAATTATTTATGATTTCAAAAATTGTCAGTCAGTAAGCCCGGAAAAAACTGAGCATGAAAATAAAGCACAGGTAGATCATAAAAAGTTTTCATCAATATGCATCATCAGAAAAGGAACCCTGGTTGCCAGAAAATATGATCCGATAGAAGGGAAGAATGGAAAGAGTGTCACAGGGGAAGTCATACCCTTCCAAACTGCAAAAATAAAGGATATCAAACTAGGCAAAAATATAGAGCTCCTTGAAAACAATGATATTGTAACTACAAAGGATGGGGAAATTGTATTCAATAAGAATGAATTATCTCTCAACAATATATTGAACCTGAACCAGGGAGTAAGTTATAAAACCGGACATATCAAATTTCCTGGTACAATAATCATCAAAGGTGAAGTAGAAGATGATTTTAATATCATAGCTGAAAATAATATCTATGTTCACAATGCACTGGCTGCCTCAAATATTTATTGTGGTGGGAATCTGATTGTTGAGAATGGTGGAATCATCGGTCGTAAACACAACAAAATAAAGGTTGTTGGATCTGTAAAATCTCTCTATGTGGAAAATGTGATAATTGAAGCACTGCAAAATATATTTATTGAAAAGAGTGCTTTTGGTTCAACACTCTCAAGTAACGATACAATTACCTTTGGAGAGAAGAGTAAACTGATAGGTGGAAAGGTTTATGCAAAGAACGGCATAAATTGTCATGACATTGGAAATGAATCAGGAGCCATAACAGAGATATACTGCGGAGATGACTTTGCAATCATTCACAAGTTATTCCTTATCCGAAAACACCGTGAAAAGCAGGTTATAGAGAAACAAAAAATATTAAAAAGAGATCCTTCTTCCAAAACAGATGATATTGATCTGATTATCCTGAAATGCGATATGAGCTCAGATAAGATACTGCAGATGATGAAGTACAACGAAGAAGCAAAAGTACATATCATCGGCAAGGCTTTTCCCGGAACTGTTATTGATATATGTCATATAAAACACACAGTAAGTGACGCTGTAAGTAATGGCTTTTTCTATCTGAATAAAGAAGACGGAGCCATACACTTCCAAAATCATATCTAGTATTTAAATCCCGGAAGTCTCAGGTCACCGGGACTGTTCTTTGAACTGAATCAGAACAGCTCTTTAAATATCTCTTTTGCAGGGCCCTTATACAGAGGCTCCTTCAGTTTGCCATTTTGGGATATTGCAGAAACCGGACAGAAGTTAAGACATCTGAAACAGACCTGACAATTTTCAGTATTAGTAAATTCTATTTTATCATTATACTGGATTACTTCGGCAGGACAGGCGTTTACACATTTCATACAGCTGATGCATTTTTCATCGGCAATAAAACCGGTCTGATATTCCCTCTTCATTTTCTTCTGAAACAAAGGCCTCTGAGATAGTCCAAGCATTGTGTGAAAGGGAGTATTATCCCCGATACGTCTTTTATCATTCACAATATTCATAGCAAGTTTTTCAAGGGTCCTTCTTGCCTTACGGAGATGTTTTTTTTCATGCACTTCGTAGTCTGCTGACTGAAAGAGAGGAGAGCCGGCCAGGGGTAGATTATTTGGCATATTGATCTGATATCCCCAGTTCTGCTTATAGCCTTTCTTCTTAATGACCTTATACATAATTGAAGATCCGTCACCGGAAAACATCATCTGAGTTGCTATAACCCCCAGCTTCTGTCCATTTGCATCAGGAAGGAAATTAATAAAATCTCTCATTTGATCGGGCATATCTGAGCCGTATACAGGATGGGCCAGAATAAGAACATCACTGTTTTTTATCAGTTCATCCCTCTTGTCATCTGCAAGTTTTGTAATAGATACAATAGTCGAATCCCAGGAATACCCTTTCATCAACTCTGCCAGATGATGGGAAACATACTTTGTGTTCCCTGTACCGCTGAAGTAAAAAATTGATATTTTATTCATCCACTTATTCCTTTGCTTATTCCATTATTAAGGTAATCAAGAATCATTTTTTTCTGGAGATTCCAGCACCTTATATACTCTTTATTTTCCCTTTCCAGCATGGAATGGAGGTTTAATCCATCCAGGGATGCAATGATCAATTTAGAGATTGTGATGCTGATTTCTTCCGTAATCCCGGGACTCTTAGTCTTCATAAACAGTGCTGATAATCTGCTGATGCTGATAGACTGAAATGATTTAAAACTATCGAAATATTCTTTTTTAAACAGTCCTTCTGAAAAGAGGGAAAAAAAGACTCTCCCAATCATCTGCGCCTCTCGGTCTTCTGAAAAAAGAGTCTTTTCAAAAGAGGAGAAAATGCCTTCAACACTATCTATATTTTCATCATATATTGATTCGAGCATTATCCCCTTAATGACTTCCATCACTGTCAGCGGAATTTCTTTCGTTGATTTGAAGTGATGAAAGAGACTGCTTTTACTGATTCCCGCCTCTTTCGAGAGCTTCGAAGCCGTTAATCCGGAAATACCTTCCCGGGAAATAAGTTCCATCGAACTATGGAGAATCCTTTCATAGGTCTCCTCCCCTCTTATTACCCTTTTATCTTTCATAAGCATAATATACACTTGACCGATCGATCGGTCAATTAAAATAAGTCAAAGCTCTTGAACCTAAAGGAAGCAAAGGGTTTAATATATAAATCAGGAGGAAAGCACATGAAACGAATTATTATTAAAAATGCATCAGCCATTGTCAGCTGTGATTCTGATGATCATATCTATAAAGACTGCGATATTCTGATCGAGGGACCGAAGATCCTGAAGATTGAAGAAAATATAGAAGATTCTGAAGCTGATATAATTTCAGGTAAAGGCAAGTTCATCTATCCGGGTCTCGTAAATACACATCACCACTTCTTCCAGACATTCGTTAGAAACCTGATGGCTGTGGATTATCCTAATATCACCGTAATTCAGTGGCTGAATGAAATTTATGAAATTTTCAAAATGATAGATTCAGATGCTATCTATTACTCCTCCCTTACCGCGATGACAGATCTTATAAAGCATGGCTGTACGACAGCTTTTGACCATCAGTACTGCTTTCCAAACACTACAGATAAAAAACTGGTGGACCGTCAGATGGAAGCCGCCTCCCTTCTGGGCATCCGCTATCATGCAGGACGTGGAGCCAATACTCTCCCCAGGGAAGAAGGCAGTACGATCCCCGCAGAAATGCTTGAAACCACGGATGAGTTTCTTTCAGACTGTGAAAGGCTGATTGATTTGTATCACAATCCTGACCCCTTCAGCATGAGTCAGATAGTCATAGCACCCTGTCAGCCGATAAACTGTTACAAAGAGACATTTATAGAATCTGCTCGACTTGCCAGAGACAAGAATGTCCTTCTCCATACACACCTGGGAGAAGGAGAAAACGAACTGATGCTGCAGCGCTGGGGAAAACGGACTCTGGACTGGTGCGAAGAGACTGGTTTTATAGGACCCGATGTATGGTATGCACACGGCTGGGAACTGCTGCCGGAAGAATATAAAATAATGGCAGACAGCGGCACAGGGCTTTCTCACTGTCCGGCACCTGCCACTCTGGGAGGGTTTCCTATTCTGGATATCCCCGGAATGCAGAAAGCCGGGATGAAGCTGAGCCTGGGCTGTGACGGCTCGGCAACGAATGACAGTTCAAACCTTCTGGACAGCCTGCGAATGGCTTACCTGATGCAGTGCTTCCACAGCAAAGAACGAGGTGGCAGCCCGTCCCCCTACCAGATGCTTAAAATCGCCAGCGCCGATGGTGCAAAGATGATGGGACGTAATGATCTGGGCAGCCTGGAAGCAGGAAAAGCTGCGGACCTTTTTATGGTGGATATGTCCCGCCTGGAAATGGCCGGAACCACCCATGATCCGGCAAATCTTCTGGCCAGAGCCGGAGTTACGGGAGAGGTCTACCTCACAATGATAAACGGGAAGGTAGTCTTCAGAGAGGGAGAACTCATCGGAATTGATGAAAAACGTCTTTTCAATGAAGCAGAAAAGTCCTGCAATTCGTCTATTAGGGACAGATGTTCAGCCTATAAGAATACTTAAAGAGAGCTCGATCTTTCATCGTATAATTTGAACCTTACAAATTTCTTACAAAGCTTTTACAGTCAGCTGAGCCGCCGAACTCAGGAGGCAGATAGAATCAGAAGTATATTCATATTATGAGGGAGGGAAGAAAATGAAATCTTCCAGATTAATTAAAGGGATTATGCTTCTAGTAATTTTTTCTTCTGCTGTTATGGCTCAGGCCCAGAGTGTTGAGCTCAATGTATCTGTCACCAATTCATGGCTGATTGCCGATGAAAACCAGAAAACATATCTTAAAGTCGGCTTAACAGGATTTGAACTGACTGGAAACACAGAACGAACGGCTTCTAATATTGCGATCGTCATGGACAAGTCGGGCTCCATGGATGGTGATAAGATTGAAAAAGCCATCGAAGCCGCCATGCTGGCCGTAGATATTCTGGGTGAGAATGATATTTTATCAATTATCACCTACTCCGACTATGTAGATGTTCTGCTGCCTGCAACCAAAGTCAGCAATAAACTCTCTATTAAAAGAAAAATTGCCTCCATTAAATCGGGAGGCAGCACAGCACTGTTTGCGGGTGTCAGCAAGGGTGCCGATGAACTTGAAAAATTCCTTGACAGGAATAAGGTGAACAGGGTTATTCTTCTTTCCGACGGTCTGGCCAATGTAGGCCCTGAAAGTCCTGCAGCCCTGGGAGACCTGGGTTCCTCGCTGAAAAGAATCGGAATATCTGTCACAACCATAGGGTTGGGATTAGGATACAATGAAGACCTTATGACCCGCCTGGCTCAGAAGAGTGACGGGAACCATGCATTTGTAGAAAACTCAAGAGACCTCAGCAGAATCTTTGAGTATGAGTTTAAAGATATTCTGTCTGTAGTCGCTCAGGATGTTACTATTGAGATAGAGTGTAAAGAGGGATTTCACCCCGTAAGGATTCTGGGAAGAGAAGCTGATGTCATAGGTAATAAGGTCTATACTTCTTTGAACCAGCTTTACAGTAATCAGGAAAAGTATTTTCTGATAGAAGTGGAAGTGGATCCTTTTGCAGAAGGAGAATCTGTGGACATAGCCGATGTACAGATGACTTACTCCAATATGGCCACAAGAAAAAAAGAGACCCTCACAGGTTCCGGAGTCATCACTTTCACAAGAAACGATAAAGTTGTGGAAGACAATATAGATAGAGAAGCAATGGTGAATGTGGTAACCCAGATTGCAGCGGAAAAGAGTGAAGAAGCTCTCCGTTTAAGGGATGAGGGAAACATTGAAGAAGCAAAAGCTGTCCTCAATGCCAGTTCGGATTATCTTAAGGAACAGTCAGAAATATTGTCAGCACCGGAACTGGCCGGTTATGGAGCCGAGTACGAGGAAGATGCAGAATCCATAGACGATGAAGAGCAGTGGAATGCCACAAGAAAGAAAATGAAAGATGACCAGTTTGAGCTGCAGAACCAGCAGAGTTATTAAGGGGAATAAGTGAAAAGAAGGCTCCTTCTTACATTCATACTCATTATATTTATGCCCATCACCGTCATGACGGTGATGGCTGTTTCAAGCTATAGGGGTACGAAACAGCAGATTATCACTGAGCATCAGGAAGAGGCTGCGGCAGTTCTTTTAAGCAATGCCCGCCTGCTCCAGAACCGCCTTAATCAGATTGAGACAGAGTTGAACGAGACTCTCCTTGATCCGTCCCTTCCCCACCAGGAACTGCGGAATGAGATGAACAGCAAGAGGCTTGTGAGGCAGGCCTTCATTATTGATTCTTCCAATACCTTTCTATATCCCCTCAAAGAGGGAGAAATCAGTGAGCGGGAAAATGATTTCATTATTGAAGCGGAGGGCATGGAACTGGCTTCCAACCTGCGCGCCCGTTCTTCTCATTCTGAAAATAGATCTATTGAATCTCACTGGTACACCTGGTTTATGGGAGATGGAATCAACTTCATATCCTACCGAATTGAAGAGGGAACTGTAAAAGGGTTCCTTATTGAACGATATGCCCTTATATCCCAGCTGATCAATGTTCTGCCCGTAGCACAGGGGACAGATGAAAGCTTCAGAATCCAACTGACCGATGCCAGGGGAGATGTATTGTATCAATGGGGAGATTACAGTGTCGGTGAGACGGTTGAGCCCCTGCAGGAGTATTCTCTCAAGGAACCCCTTGGTTCCTGGCGGCTGTTCTATTACCACAATCCGGCAATTAACAGTGAAACAGATCTAAGCGCCTTTTCCATGATTCCTGTCATAGCACTGTTCACAATTCTCATGCTTTTACTGGCTATCTATTTTTACAGAGAAAACACAAGAGAAATGAGAATAGCCCGGAACCAGGTAAGTTTTGTGAATCAGGTGTCCCATGAGCTGAAAACGCCCCTGACAAATATCAGACTCTACTCAGAATTATTACAGAATCTGCTTACAGAACCGAAGGAACAGGCCTATCTCGATGTCATTGTTCAGGAAGGGAGCAGACTGGGCAGAATGATCAATAATGTCCTGACATTCAGTAGAGGAGAACGGGGTGAACTGAAGAAAAATATTGAGAAAACAGATATTAATAATCTGATAACAGAGACCCTTAATAAATTCAAACCTCTACTGAAAGAACACGCCATACTCTATGAATTTGAAGAAATCGAACTCCCCCTGATAGAGACAGACAGGGATATGGTAGAACAGATTCTTGTAAATCTCATTGGTAATTCCATCAAATACGGCAGGTCTGGAAAATACCTGGGCATTAGGACTGAAGTGGATGAAAAAAACTGTACCATACTTATCAGCGACAAAGGCCCCGGGATAGGGGACTCAGAGAAGAACAATATATTTCAACCCTTCTACCGCATAGATAATTCATTATCCCAGAACAGCTCAGGTACAGGCATCGGACTGTCCATTGCCAGAACACTGGCAGTAGAATCGGGTTCAATTCTTAAACTGGAGAAATCGACGACTGGTGCCTGTTTTTCTCTGACCATACCCATCAAGGAAGTTAACAATTGAAAATACTGATTGCCGAAGATGATCTATACACAAGGATGGGTCTACAGGAGATCCTCAAGGGTGAGGGTTATGAAACCGTATGTGCAGAGAATGGAGAGGAGGCATATGAGCTTTATCTCAGAGAGCAGCCGGATCTTCTCTGTCTGGATATAATGATGCCCATTGTTAACGGCTATGATCTGTGTAAAAAAATAAGGAAGCAGAATCAGCAGGTTCCTGTTATTTTCATAAGTGCCAAGACAGAAGAGATTGATAAGGTTGTGGGCCTGGAACTGGGTGCTGATGACTATATTGTAAAACCATTTGGTGTGAGAGAAGTGATTGCCCGGGTAAAGGCAGTCTTAAGAAGAAGCACCCCTGCCGCAGAAACAGAAGGAGAAAGTTTCCCCTTCGGGGAGATAACCATAAGCCCGGAAACATTGACGGGCACAGTTCAGGGCAGGGAAATTGAGTTTTCTCCCAGAGAAATGAAACTGCTTAACTACTTTCATCAGAATAAGGGAAAAGTACTCAGCCGGGACCAGTTATACGATTATGGCTGGGGAATGGAATACCTTCCCAGCTCCCGCTCTCTGGATCAATTCATATCTCAGCTGAGAAAAAAAATTGAAGATGACCCGGTCCATCCCAGCCTGATTATCACAATACCTACCGCCGGGTATAAATACCCCTGACAGTAATTCATTCAGGGATATCATTGTTGGATTTCGTTATCTTCCGACTCAATAATTTCCTCAAGGTGCTCGGGCATATCAGAGATTGTCATCTCGGATTTTCTATTTTTTTCCTTATACATATTCATATCGGCCATATGCATTATCTCGTTGAGACTCCTGCCGTCTGATTCATAAACCCCTATACTGAGTCCTATCTGTATGGTTTGTTTTTTATTCATATCATCAAGCTTTGAAAGCAGGCGGGTCTTGAGCAGTTCAGCATCATGTAAGACAGTATCAGGCAATAGAATAGCAAACTCATCTCCCCCATAGCGGCAGGGCATATCAGCAGCCCTGAGATGTTCACGAAGGAAATCTGCTACTGAAATCAATACACTATCACCTTTTTTATGGCCGAAATTATCATTAATCTTCTTAAAACCATCTATATCAATCATCATCACAGAGAAGAAACGTTCAGTCCTTTTACAGCGATCAGATTCTTTCTCATAATATCTGATGAAACTACGGCGATTATTTAGCCCTGTCAGAGAATCTACTGTGGCAATCCTTTTAAGGGCTTTCATATAATAGGCTTTTTCTATGGCAATGGCTGCAAAGTCGGCGATTGTAGTTAACAGCTGCAGTTCCAGTGCTGTAAAGGGCTTTCCATCAATCTTATTGATAAGTTCAATGACCCCAAAAACTCTTTTTCCATTTTTCAGAGGAACTCCGATAATGGACTCTGTATTAAAATGATTCAATTCATCCATATCCGAAGAGAAGCGCTTATCACGTTTGACATCTTCGACTATCAGGGCTTCACCGTTTTCTGCTATCCAGCCTACAATGCCCTGACCACAGGGTATGGTCTGCCCCCGCATCTGCTCCACTCCACTTCCGACAACAATTTCAAATTTCAATGTCCCCGTTTTAGGATTACGCAACAGCAGTGACCAGTATGTGGGCGCAAATATTATTCCGACATGCTTCATCACAGCATGCATTGTTTTATTGACTGTACTGGATGAGCTGATTGCCTTTCCCATCTCCGTAAGAAATGAAAGCCGCACCAGATCATTCAGCTGGTCATTAATATCAGTTTCACTCATATCAACTCCTGAATTTTAAAATAATAACATAATTTAAACAGCATTACGAGTTTCTCTGTTTCCAGACCGTTGCCATGCATCAAATCTATTTAGTCTCTGTAGGGGCAGCATACTGGCTATCAACTTCAATATTGATTCTATTGATCTCATCAATGTTTTCCAGGAAGACCTTAACCAGTATTGGATCAAATTGTTTACCACTTTCTCTCTTCAAGTATTTTAATACACGAGGCTGATCCCAGCCCTTCTTATAGTGACGATTTGAAATAAGAGCATCATAGACATCTGCTACTGCTGTAATTCTGGCCAGCAAAGGGATTTCATATCCCTGCAATCCATCAGGATAGCCTGTACCATCCCAGAATTCATGGTGGGAATAGGCTATGGTTCGAGCGGTTTGAAACAAGATCCTATCTGAGTTTGAAAGAATATCCCGGCCAATGGTTGTATGTGTCTTTATGATTTCAAATTCTTCAGGCGTCAGCTTTCCGGGCTTTTGAAGAATACTGTCCGGAATACCGATTTTTCCAATATCATGCAAAGGGGATGCTGCTTTCAAATTCTGAATATGATCTTCAGACATCCCCAGTTTCCAGGCAATAAATCCGGATATTTCTGAAACCCTTTTAACATGAGTGCTGGTTTCTTTAGATCTTTTCTCGATAACTTCACCCAGGGTTGTAATAATCTGATTCTGAGTTTCTATGAATTCTTCTCCAAGTTGGATAATTTCTTCTTTCTGAACATTAATGATTTTCACCCTTTTCAGCCCCCTGACGGTGGTATACAAAAACTGCCCAAGCAGGACGAATATTAAAATAACCAAAGCAAAAGAAAGCCCATGTATATATAGAAAAGAAGGCTCTTTATTAATAAGGATCGCATCATCAGGCAGTAATGATGAATCTATGCCGAATTTACTTAAAACTTCATAGTCATAAATTGTTTTATACATATCTTCATAATTGGTAATAAACTGTTTCGCTTTACCTTCCAGAAGGTACCCGGTCATTGTTTTCATGGCCACAGTTCCCATTCGATACGAATCAATGACACTGCCCCCGAGAACCCCTGTACCTAATTGGTTATCCCATCCGACAAAGATAGGATTATTCGAAATATCGGAAAGCTCCTGCTCTGCTTTTCCTTCTGAGTAGAGATTATTTCTGCCATCAATTGAATAGGGAGCCAGAAACAACACACTGTTATCTGGTAGACAAGCAACTGAGTTCTTCAATTTGGGGAAACAGCGATGAGTCATAATAGAAAAATCAATGGAACTGCTATAGGATTTCTCTTGTAACAACTTAAAATTCTGATAAGTTTTATCTGCTAAATCGGAACCAAGTATGAGATGAATAGAAGCTGTCTCTGGAAATATTTTTAGGATCTGATGCAGATTTCCCCAGTAATCCGGCCTTTCCAGTATGATACTCTTCAAATTTGGATTCTGAAATTCATAATTATAATCATTGATCCCACAGGCGATAACAGGAACAGCTGGAAAACCTTGATTCCCATACTTCATTATGAAATGAAGGGCATTGTCATCTGATACAATTATGCCGTCAAATTTCATCCATCTATATTTATCAGTTATCAATTTATAAAAAGCATCATAGAAATATTTGCTTTTTGAAAACTGTGTATCCATAAATTCCACATTATAACAGGCCTCCGGAAAGTCCTGTTTAAGGGTATCAAGGATTCCATTATTGATATTATGGGACCATGAGTTTTTAGATGAGTAAGAGTGAAGAATCAAAAAACGGTGAGATACATTGACCTCAGAGTAAATTGTCACGGCATTAATACAGAAAAAGAATAGTATTACATTTTTTTTATTAGTCATTAACAGTCAACATCCATATTTTTTAAATAATAAAAAAAATATATCATAATATTGAATCAATAAACACATATTCAATCACTATCAATTCCAGCTCAGAACAAGAGCGATCTCTCCATATATTCTACCTTGAAGAAGACTCTGACAGCAGTCATTGTTTCAGCTACCTGTAATCGCGGCTGTCAATGACCATTATATGTTTTGAGGAAGGGACCGTTATATTAATATCCCCTTCTGGTAGGGGGAGATAGACCGCTCCTCCAGGGTATAGGTATCCTTTGAAATTGGAATCGGCATATTCAGGTTGAAAATCATATATCTTATTCATAGACTTAAAACCGTATATCCCTTCATCTTCCTTCAATATAAGAGCCAGGTAGAAGCTTTTGAGAATATTGTGAAAGCTGTCGAATTCCGGTACATACTCCTTCATTATCTTGGGAAGACTGTGAGCAGTACCCTGAGGATGGTTAATCATTTTTCTGAATATATCACTGGTTCCCGCCTGTATTTTTAAATACTGCATAAAGAGATAACTTAAAGCGTAATCCTCATCCCTCTCCTCCCAGGTACAGAGTGCTGTTCCCGTCCAGGGAGAATATGAGCTGTCACTGAATACTTCCAGATTTGAATCAATGACTCTCCTCATTACAAATTCTGTAGCACTCTCTGCCAGACCTTCATCCATCCAGAGATCCATCTCTGAATAACCGTGTTTCTGCCTGTTGGTATAATTTATAAGGTGCATATATTCATGGGGGAGGGTTTCCATCATTTCTTTTGAACCAGGGCTGCCATATTCAATATTCATGTAGAGGATCTCCATCTCATTGGAACTCTCCATATGATTTATACTCTCAAGATCACCGGAACTGAAATAACCCAGCATCGTATCATCCAGAAAAGAGTAGTAGAGAATGACAGTCTTACCGTTCTTATCAATATCGCTGGGAGTGCCGAAGGAGCGATCCATTCTGCTGCTTATTCTACGATCAAAGAAACGGCCGATCATCTCCCATTGGGAAAAATTATCAAACTTAGATCCTTTCTCCATATAGATCAGGCAACGGCTGTCTTTATCACCATAGACAAGATTAGCTTCCACTTCATAAATGGATTCCTCTTCTTCAATTAAAAAGATGTGATTCCTGTCATTATGAGTCAAGGAATTACGGGGCTGAAAAGTGTATTGAGGAATGGATTCTGCCGGTGATCCTGATGACCTGTGACCGGATGATTTCTCAAATTGAAGATGGCTGAAAGATCCTATAAAATGAGGCTTTTCATCCGGCTTTGCTGAACCATTTACAATAAGGAGGAAATCATTTCCAAAAATGGAAAAAGGGAGCAGAAAAGAAAAAATCAGAATATTCAGAGCTAATAACCGTTTCATATTTTGAGATATTAACACTCACCCGGATACAGCGGATACTCTTTTGCGACATAAAAGCGATTTTGATTTTTTGAACACATGTATATGAAACTATCTTGACAGACGAATAGGGAATCATTAGCCTGACTCCGGTCTGAATTAAGTTACGGAGAAACTCAGAACAAATGAAAAAAAATGTACTCTTTCTATTATTGCTTACAATAACAATCGGTCCCCTCACTGCACAATATGCACCGGGAGTCGATTGGAAGAAAATTGAAACTGAAAACTTCACAATCATTTTTCCCGCAGAAATCGCCGAACAGGCCGCAGTTGTAGCCGGAAAGATAGATCTGGTTTATGAAATGGATGCCATGGCTTTTAAGAAAGTAAGGCAATCCAAATGGCCTGTCATCCTAAGCACATCCGGCATGGTTCCCAATGGTTATGTTGCCATGGGACCTCGAAAAAGCAACTGGTTTGGAACCCCAATACCAGAAGATATTTCAACACTGGACTGGTATGATACTCTCGCTCTCCATGAGACACGTCACATGGTTCAATTTGACAGGCTGAACAGCCGCCTGAATCACCTGTTATATATTCTGATGGGACAGACCGGGCTGAATATAGGTATTTCTTTAGGAGTACCGGACTGGTTTTTTGAAGGAGATGCTGTTGGAGCAGAGACAGCTTTTTCAGATACAGGAAGAGGAAGAGATCCACTCTTCTATCAGGGAATGCTGGAGGTAGTCAGGGAAGGTGAGTTTTCCTATCAGAAAATGGTTAACGGTTCCTTCAGAGATTCGGTCCCCGGTCATTATGAAATGGGATATTTCCTGACTTCATATATAAAAAAGAACTATGGTGAAGACAGCTGGGATAGGATTCTTGATTCAGCAACTCTCTTCCCCATCCCAGCCTTTGGGATGTATCTGGGTGCAAAAAAAATCAGCGGAAAATCATGGTCAGCTCTATATGATGAGATGGCAGAGGATTTGAAAAAGCAGTGGAAAGCACAGACTGACAAGGTGGATCTGACAGAGAATACAATTATAACAAATCCGCTGGAAAAGGATGCTGTCAGATGGGAAATAATATCTGTGGAGAATGGACGTATCCTGGCCAGAAAAACATCCATGGCTGATACTGCGGAACTTATTGAAATCACAGACAAGGGTGAGAAGAAACTGCAGAGAGTCCCCGAATATGGCTCAATGCATGCATCCGGGAATAAAGTTGTATGGTCATACATTAAACCATCAACCCTCCACGCAGCACAGAGTTGGTCTGATGTGATGGTATTGGATCTCGAAACAGGAAAAACAATAAACCTCAGCAAGAGAGAACGATATTTAATGCCTGCTCTCAACCATACAGCCGATAGGATTGCCGTAGTGGAATGGAGTGAAGAGAGAAAAGCTTCGCTGGTAATACTAAATACATCAACTGGTGAAGTAACAAAATCCTACAGGCTGCCCGAGGGATATTTTCCTGCAAATCCGGCATGGTCAGACAATGATAAGACTATCTATTTCACCGTTCAAAGCGACTCCGGCCGTGCCATAGCCGGTATGAAGTCAGATTCTGGAGATTTTTCTCTTCTGACAGAGTTTAGTGCAGAAAATATTAAATCAGTACGGCCCTGGGGTGATTATGTATTATACAGTTCACCCTTAAGCGGCTTAGAAAATATCATGGCTGTTCATATTGCATCGGGAGAAAAATTCCAGATAACATCTCGTATCAACGGAACCATAAAGCCCTTCACCGATATCCGGAATGAGAGTCATGTTCTTTATTATGAGGAAAATACTCCTGGTGGATCACTCCATATTGCCCGTCAGGAATTAAATCCCGAAAACTGGATAACAGAAAAAGCTATGACCCCCCTGCCCTTTGTCTATTACGGAGACACCGGGCATGTAGAGGCGGACGCCGGTTGGAATCTTGAGCGCGTCAATCAGGAAGCGGATGTATACACAGAGGAAGATATTCAGGATTACTCTCTTCCAGGGAGTAAGTTCAACATTCATTCATGGGGTATCGGCAGTGTAGAAAATTTCGATTCAAGGCTTCAGGTCTATGTAAAATCAAATGACATCCTTGATACAATGGAATGGACCCTGGGAGGGGAATATGATTATAATGACAACTCCCCGGGAGCATTCTTTAATTTAAAATGGACCCAGTTATATCCAAATATAAGCTGGAAGAATTCATACCGGTACAGAGAAATTGAAAGCAATATGAGCCATGATTTATCAACAGCCCTGGACCTGTCCTTCCCAATTAACCTTAGCCGGGATATATGGTATCACTCATTATTACCCTACACAGGAAGCAGTCTTCAGGCATGGATTGATAAGAGGGGTGTTCAAGATTCAAATCTGACTGTTCCCCTCTATTATGGAATGGATTGGATATCAGCCCTACCCGGCAGTTACCGCAGTTTGTATCCTAAACTGGGAATAAACGAACAACTATACTTCGAACACAATCCCCTGCAGAACAGTGAGTACTTCTTTTCAAACCGCTTGACTCTCTATCTGCCGGGAGGCATAAGAAATACAAGCCTGATGTTAAGTTGTAACGTTGAGAATCAGACCGGAAACTATTCAAGCAGAGTCTTATTCTCCAGAGGATATGAAGCCGACACTGCGGGTCAGCTCTATCAATTCAAGGGCAACTATGCTTTTCCCCTATTGTATCCTGATCTGGCTCTTGGCTCCTTTTCCTATATAAAAAGGATTAAAGGAAACCTGTTTTATGATTACACAGGACTATATGAAAACAAGACAGAACAGGGAAGCTTTCAGTCGGTGGGAGCTGAACTCTCTATGGATTTCACTGCTTTAAACTTTAAGAATCTCCCAATTAATATGGGTGTTCGATTCTCCTGGCTTATAGAAGAAGAGAAACCAGTTGTTGAATTCATGTTTATGAATCTTTAGCCCTGAGTTTGTGTCAGTCCGGGGGTCAGAAGCCCTTTTCCTCCGGACTAATTAAAAACCGTCAGAAAGAGAACCGCAGCAATCAAAAAGATGCTGATAAACCCGGCAATCATGACTCCCAAAGTTTTTGAATAACCTACAGGGCTAATCTGCTTCCTTTTGTCCAGTGATTTAATTATCGGATATAGTCTCCAGTAAAAAGAGGAGATTGACAGTATCAGAGCCCCGATACTGACCAGCTTGATTGTATCATTTCCAAGAATAACAATGACAATCAATAAGGAGATAAAGATAAGTTTGGTACCGGCTACCCAGTTAATCAAGTAACTGACAAGGGGATAAATTACTGAATCATTCTTTGACTTTTCGTAGGCATTAAATACGCCCATACCGTTACCCCGTCTGGTCCCTGGTGTGAAGTACAGCATAACAATATTCGCCGTTTCCAAAACAACAAAAATCATTATTACAACAGATAGAATATTCACTGCTTACATCCTTTTAGTCTTCAATTTATTTTAAAAAAACCTGAGATCTTACATTTATCTATATCATTATTTTAACAGACGTACATTTATATGCATACATTAACACCATGGAATTGTAATCCCGGGGATGGCCAGCTGTTCATGACTTCAATTATCATTGCGGAAACAGATGATGCGGTGGGTTTTTATATTAAATAAATTCTCCACTGCCGATAACATCCTGAAAACTCTGTCTACAACTCTATTTTTATTTACTTAACAGAAAAAGCCCTGGATTTATTGATACAGAGCATTATATTTAGAGTTCTGACGATGTGATAGGAGAGAGGGCAGCGGCCGTTGGCCATGTCTTATTCCCTCTTAAAAGCATTAATGGGGTACAGTATTTCGCTGTACCCTTTTCTTATGTACTGAGTTGCTCAGTAATCTCAATCATTTTTTTATAGTTTTCGAGAGTAGAAGGACTAATATTCCTCCCGATGGGAGAGGCCGAGGGCATGAGAATAAATCCGCTGCCAGAGTCTGACGGTCCGGATCCAAGGGCTTCTCTCACTTTTAGTTCAAAATCGCCCTCCCCCATTATCTCTATATCACTGAGTTCCAGATTCCCAAAGAGAACAAGTTTGTCCCCATATTTTTCTCTCAGGTATCTTAGGGAGACATCCCCCTGGGGAGGAGGTTCAACGGGATCCAAACCTATACATCCCGTAGAGACAACATCATCGAGGACTGACTTCAAATTTCCATGTAGGTGCATTCGTGGATATCCATCATATTTCCTGATAATATCAATGATTGGTTTATCATAACGGACCACATATTCCCTGAATAGACGGGGTGGAAGATAGGGAGGACAGGCATATTCAGGACCATAGATCCGCCAGAGCCGCCCCGGCAGAGCCCGGGCTATTGCTTCTGTCCTCTTTAAGATCAGTCGACTTATCTTTTCCAGGGCTTTGTGAAAAAGCTCCGGCTCAGTCAAAGCCATAATTGTGTATTCTCCCATATCAAAAAGTGAAGCGGCCTCGCACAAGGGATCACCCATATCCAGGCATACAATCCCCGAATCTCCCAGAGCTTCTTCAATCTTAATAACTGAAGAGACATCCACCTCTCCGCTAAACTCAGACACAGGTAGATTAATCCACTCTTTAAAGTCTTCAATATCCTTTATGAAATGCTCCAGCGTCCAGATTGTATCGACATCTTTGTCTCTGGCAGTACGCTGAGTCAGTATCTTCTTTCCTGCCTTTATTGTGGTTGTCCTGCAAAAAGATCCCTTATCATTATAAAACTCTTTTATACTGGTCAATTCTTCCAGAGGATCGGGAGCTGTATTCAGAAAATTCACAGTTTTCAGCACAATCCTGTCTGATTTTTTAATCGTCAGATCAATCAGGGGCTGCCAGGTTGGATCTGTATAGATATTAAAGGGATCTTTGTCTGTAACATCCTGGGTCAATCCATCAAGCTCATAAAAAGAGACGGGAGGCCTATCGACCTTCTCTCCCCGTATAGCAGCCATAAGTCTCTCTTTTCTGGTCATAATAAGCCCTTTACTTTTTTCCATACCTATCATGTCCTTATTTTTTAAGAGAGTAATAATAATAGCAGCTTCGAAAATCGGCCATGAATTTAACTTTGGGATAACCATCCCTTTCCAGAGGAAAGACTGATTGATCTGATTTTATATCAGAGAAATATTCCTCAGTATAATCCATTACAATCCGGCAGGATTTTTGGTACCGAATCTTATCCATCTCCCTGCAGCGGAGCATAGCAATACGAGAGCCTCCTGCAGGCAGAGTCTCATTTTTTAAAATGGCAGAGTAGCTGTTGGACTGGACACACTTGAATCCCCAGGAATAGCCGTAATAGTCTTCTGTTCCGAGATATTCCATGGAAGGATGGTCCTCACCATCAATGTAGACCTCATTATTGGCCTCACAAAGGCCTTCTCCCTTTGCACAGAAGGGATTGTCCGCTTCAATTTGCAGCCAGTGAGCGGCAATAGCTCCAGCGGATTCACTCTTAAACACTTCGAGAATATCATTGGGAACAAGATTACGCCCCACTCTGTAATCTACCAGAAGATATCCGCAGTTTTCCGGCAGTGAAGGGAGAAGGTCATACTGCAAATCGCTGTATCCGATCAGATCAATATCTGATGTATTTTCTATCTCAATTCTTATATGTTTCCGAAAGGGCATTTCCAGATGGAAATTGTGTGAATATTTGACTTTTGAAAAGAATACAGTATCAAAAAAGCTGCTCCCGCACTGAATATCTCCCAGAAAATCCATCCAGGGCATCTCTATGGAAGGAGTCTCTTCCATGTCGTACCACACTCGAACAATCAGAGATTTTGCGCTGTCGTCGCTCCCGTCTTCAACATTCAGATCTTCTTTTTTTTTAAAATAAATTGAGGAGTGAATTTGAGAAACTACGCCGGGGCCTTCCCTGTCAATGAGTGTAATAACTGCCCGGCCGTTTAATTCCTGCATACCCGGATATTTATCATAAGGCCAGGTAACCGAACTGAGATAAGTTCTTCCCGGTTGAAGAAGAGAATTATTCAAAAGTCTATTATGCTCCATAGAAAAGCCCCCCCCTCATAATTTTTTAACTCTTGACTGAGCCGGAGGTTAATCCGGAAATGAAAAACTTCTGCAGCCAGATATAACAGATGGCCAGCGGGGTGATAGCGTAGAACAGAATGGCAAACACATCATCCCACTTCTGGGTGTATTGTCCGATTGCCCGGAATATTCCGGTGGTGACAGTATAGAATTTACTGCTTCCGAATATCACGAAGGGTGTTATAAAGTCATTCCAGGTCCAAACTGTAATAAATATAATTACACTGATCAGGGCCGGCTTCATGAGGGGAAATATTATACGGAAGAAAATCAGAATCGGCCCGGCCCCATCCATTCTGGCTGATTCATCCAATTGGGGAGAGATCGTGCTGATATAACCTGTCAGGACAAAAGTAGTAAAAGGCATGTACCAGGCGATGTAGAGAAGAACCAGACCCGGGGCTGTGAGCATCAAGCCGATTGTTTTGAGTATCTGTATTACTGGTATGAGAATAACCTGTATGGGAATGAGCATACCTGCCAGGAGCAGCATATATGCAATTTTGAAAAAGCCTGTTCTGTTCCTGGAGAGGATGTATGACATCATTGAGGCAATCAGAACGACTAGAATAAGTGTCACAATTACCAGCCCCATTGTGAATACATAGGCTCGGGTTACATTGAAATTGGGAGCATTGAAGTTTCTTATCAGATTATCCAGGGTAAGGTTTCTAACAGGGATTCCCATGGGATTGGCATAGATGTCTTTTTCTTTCTTAAAAGCATTGATAATGGCAATATAAAAGGGAACCAGACTGATGAAAGAGACTATCAGTAAAAAAAAATGCTTAATAATTGCCGGTATGATTTCTTTCTTTCTTATCTTCATATTTCGTTAGTTTCCTTCTTATCAACTTATGAGAACTTCTTCTCTTTTACGAAGAATCCCTGTCAGTACCAGAGCGATTGTCATTACCAGGGAAGTCATGTATATAGCCACTGCAGATGCATAGGATATTCTAAATTGATTAAATCCAATTTTCATTATATAGACAGCAATGGTTTGGGTTGTTTCAGCGGGTCCCCCTCCGGTCATAACAAAAATGATATCAAAGATCTTCATATAACCGGTAAACAGGAATATTGTGACTGCTGTGAATGAGGGAGCCAGCCAGGGGAATGTAATGGCCCGGAATTTTATCCAGGCATTTGCCCCATCTATTTTTGCGGCCTCATATAAATCCAGGGGGATTGCCTGGAGTCCCGCCAGATAGAGAACTGTAGCGAATCCGGTTGTCTGCCATATACTTATTATAAGGACAGTAACAGGCGCATTTCGGGGAGTCCCCAGGAAATCAAATTTGGGAATTCCATACTGTTCAAAGAGAGTATTTACAATCCCTATATAACTCAGCAATCCTTTAAAAATGAATCCTACAGCCACAAGGCTTATAAGTTGAGGAAAGAAAAATGCTGCTCTGTAAAAGTTATTAATATGATTCTGCTGCTTTAACAGAACCGCCAGAGTTAATGAAATAACATTTACAAGAATCGTACCCAGAATTGCAAAATAAAAGGTCGTTACAATACTTGAACGGAACTCATCATTAGAAAATGCACGGATATAATTGGTGAATCCGATAAATTCCATGGATTTTCTAATTCCGTCCCAGTCAAAAAAGGAATAGTAAAAACATAAAATGATGGAGAAGACAATCAAACCCACATAGATGATAAATCCAGGAGAAAAGAGTATCAGATTCTCAATCTTGATTTTTGTTGGTCCTCTTAACTTCATACAATATTTTTCCTTATACAAAAAATTAAATTGGAGAGTGTGAAGTGCAATTGATGTCACACTCTCCATTATTTTATTTTACTTCTGCAACAAAATTATCAATTTTCTTAAGAAGGTCATCCAGGCTTGAATATGACTGAGTCAGAACAGCCTCAGCCCCACTGGTGAAATAATCACCAATACCCATGGGTGGTGCATCACCTAATGGGTGCTGCATCACAGGACGGGAGAATTCCGCACTGGTAACCAGATCAGCCAATTCTTGCTGAAGTGATGACATGGAATATGACAAGGGGGGGGTCAGGTTGGAGTAAAGACCATCTACCTGAAGAAATTTAGCTCCTAATACAGGGTCGAGAGTCGCTTTTTTCATCAGCTTAAAGGCTAATTCCGGATTTTCAGAACCTGAATAAATAGCAAAACCATTTCCATATCCACCGGATTTAGTGACATTAACTCTTCCGTCTTTTGTTGGAAGAGAGAACACGCCACATTCCCAATCTTTCTCCGCTGAAGCTTCAGCGGCGGTAAACCAGGAACCCATGGGGTACATTACGGCCTGCTCATTAAGAAATGCCTGTTCCAGCTGTGCATAACCGATACTTAAGGCTCCTTCCATGAAGTAACCATCTTTCACAAGTTTATCCATATATTCAAGAATTTCAAGAACCTGGGGATCATCCCATTTCTTTTCTCCTGAGTAAATCAGACTCCACCAGTCGGGGTATTCTTTAGAGAGTTCAGATCCCATAAACAGATCCCAGAAAAGTACAGGAACCCACTCACCTCCCATGGCTATAGGAGTAAATCCGGCATCCTTGATTTTTGCACAGACGGTGTTTAAATCATTCCAATCATATGGAATATCATCTTCTGTCAAGCCGCTCTCGGCCCAAAGTTTTTTGTTATAGAACATTAAACCCTGAGGCTGGGCTGAAGAGGGAAAACTATACAGCTTGCCCTCATAGGCTGCAGACATAAGATTCTTGACCTGCTTTAAATCAGTATCATATGCAGGGATCTCCCAAAGATGACCGGCATCAGCAAAGGCCGGTACATCCTGAAAATTCATCCAAAGGTCAGGAACATCACCGGAAGCCAGCCTGTTACGTATAAAATCGCTTGAAGTGGCAGATGTGGTGGCAGATGTTTCTACAATTTCAACCAGCACACCTGGATTCTCCGCTTCAAAAGCGATTGCCACAGTTCTATAGAATTCAAGGTCAATGTTGGGTGTAATCCATACCATCCATTTGATAGTGGTCGTCTCTTGTTTGTCCTCCGCCTGCCCACCGGAAAAAGCCGGGAGTAGAACCATCAAAGAACACAGAATAATAAACAGTAATCTCTTCATCATATAAGCCTCCATTTTTCTTTGTCAAAATATGACATTTTCAATCCATTATATTTTCACACGGTCTGTTTGGGGTGTATAGTTACCCTGGTAACCAATTAAAGTACCCTGGTACTTTTTACTTTAATTGTTTTTCCATTCAAACTCAGATATCATATTGCCATGCTGCAAAAAAGAACAATCCGGCTTCTGTTATTTCTTTTTTCAATAACCTTACAATGTCTTTCCATTCTCCAGTATCTTTGGAAGGACATTGAAGTATATAGCTTTAACTGGTTCCCTCAGTATATTACGGTCGTTATTATTTCAATACTGTTGACGATTCTGTACTATTCTATTAAAGCCAGGAATTATCAATTTTTATCTTTATTAATCAGATTTGTTCTGTTGTTGGTCGTTTTTTTACCATCGGGAATTTACATTGGATTGAAGCAATTTTTTCTACTTTCTTTTCTCCTTGATTTAACCTTTTTTTACCCTTTCCCCAAGAATAGTATAATGTCCATATGTTCTTTTATGACAATTTATATGGTCAGCATTATCAGTAGATTCTCAGCCCAGGATATTCCTCTTCCTGTATTTCATGACATTCTTTATGTGTTTATTTTTTCTTTCCTGGCAATATTCTTTTTTACATTCTCAAAATATAATTTTGATTCCTATTCTCATATGGTAAACAGGGTCAGTCACCTGGAAAAGACGATTAAAAAACTTACTGATGCAAACAGTGGATTTCAAAACTATTTACAAATCACAGAAAAAAAATCTACTGAAGATGAGAGAAACAGGATTATCAGAGAAATTCATGATTCCATAGGATACACTCTTACAACTGTAATGATGCTCTCTATGTCTATTTTGGAATCAAATGAACTGAACATAGATAATAAAATAAAAAAGGTATTAAACAATATAAACAGTTCGGCAAAAAGTGGCTTGAATGATATGCGGATTGTGCTGCGCATTTTGAAAATTAAAAAAGAGGATAAGGAGTCTGACTTATCAAAGCTCCGTAAAATGGTACGAGCTTTTGAGATGGCCACGAATATCGAGGTCAGGCTGGAGTACGGAAACTCTCCAAGTAATTACAGTAAAGAGGTTTCTCATTTCGTATTTCGGCTCATTCAGGAGGGGATGGTTAATTCCTTAAGACATGGACATGCTACTAAGATCGATGTTTATTTGTTCATAGAAAATAAATATTTGATAATTTCTATCTGGGATAATGGAAAAGGATTCAATGAATTATCCCTTGGAATCGGTTTGAAGGGAATGGAAGAAAGATTGAAAAAAATTAACGGAACCTTCTCAATATCAAACAACACAACGGGTGTCTCCCTTCGCATTGAGATACCCATGAACAAGGAATCACTTGATGAATAAAATTAAAATTCTCCTGGTAGATGATCAGATTCTTTTTATTAACAGCCTCAAGACAGTCCTCGAAACCAAGGGAAAGGAAATTGACGTTATCGGGGTATGCTATAACGGAGAGGAGGCTATCGATTTCTGCCGGCACCACAGTCCAGACATGATTCTTATGGATGTAAAAATGCCTGTAATTGATGGTGTGAAGGCCGCAAAATCAATAACAGAATCCCAACCACTTATCAAGATTGTCATGCTGACAACTTTTGATGAAGATGAGTATGTTAAAGAAGCACTGAATGTGGGTGCTAAAGGCTATTTACTTAAAGATATGCTCCCGGAGGATCTTATCTATGCTGTAAAGACCGTGATGAACGGAATGATGCCTATATCTCCCTCAATCATCAAGCAAAGTATGACCAAAGGTGTATCCAGGGACGTCATGGGGTGGTTTAAGGAGTTAAACAGCAAAGAACTTGAAATCTTAAAACTTATTACCCATGGATATGATAATCAGGAAATTGCCGAAGAGGTCAATCTGGCAGGGCAGACTGTTAAAAACTATGTATCAAATATTTACGAGAAAATGGATGTGCGAGACCGAATGCAGGCGATGAGGCTGTGCATTGATCTTAAACTATTTGAAGAATAATGAGAAATCAGGATAATATGACATTCTCAAACCGGCAAATAATTTTTAGCATTCAGAACGCATGCATGAGCTGCGTGGTGTATACAGAGACAGATAGCTGATCACCATTTATAAAAATCAATGAGAGGTCTCTTGATTTTTATTATTTAAACTCTTGTTGTAGAATTTTGTAAATATCACTGTAATAAGTACTACTGCAAGAACCCAAAAGTACATTTCCGAATCTGATATGTATGAAATTAAAGTAACCGCAATGATCAACAAAGATTGAAGTGTATATCCCATAGCCCGAGATCTTTCGATATTTCGAATGATCCTTTCATCTTGTAGGCTGAGATCATAATCCTGCTGATATTCTTTATCATTATATTTAATAATTAGAAATATTAAAAATGGAAAAACAACAGCAAATAATCCGATTCCAAATCCATTAAAAAATGAGGAATTAAAATCTGTCAATCGTGTAAGAACCAGAGTTATTGCTGCAACAATATTTAATGCACCAATTAGTATAATCCTGTTTTTTAAAGTAATTTTCATCTGTTATAGCTCTCCAAATAATTCGTCTAATGTTTTTCCCAGTACCCTGCAAATATTATTACAGAGTGAAATTGTCGGATTATAATTGCCCGACTCAATTAAACCAATGGTTTGTCTGGTTACACCGCAGAGTTGGCCCAGCTCTTTTTGTGTAATGTCTCTTTCCATTCTTGCAATCTTTATTCTATTTAGATTCAATAATGCCCCTCTTCATGTAACTATTATATTCCATATGTAATATATATATTGCATAAAGTCAACTATACATTGCATTCCTTCATGAAATATGTGATAAAATAGATGAAATCAAAAATGATGATGCGAAACGGAGTGAATCAATAGTGAAATGCTACTATCATAATGACATAGACGCTGTTGCAATATGCAAAAACTGCAGCAAAGGCTTATGTAAAGAATGTGCTGCAGAACTGGATGATGGAATAGCCTGCAAAGACAGGTGCGAAGAACAAGTAGAGTACATCAACTCACTGATAAACAGAAATATTAAGGCTATCTCAAACAGAAAGCGTTTTTTATTACGATCCTTTCTCTTTACCTTCCTATCCGGCCTGATCTTTATTATTTATGGAGTCTACAACTTTCGAGGAAATGGATTTGACTATTTTACCATTTCAGTCGGTTCTGTTTTTCTACTGACATCTTTATTTACAGTACTGAATGCCAAATCTCTTGAAGAGAAAAAGAAGAGAACGAAGTAATATTCTATTCCGGGTTTTATTCGTTATTACAAGAGCTGATATCTCTGGATATTCCAGCTCTTGTGCAGGACATTATGAAAAATATCTGCCCATAGCCTCCAACTTTCGAACTCAGAATCCTCAACAGTAAACTGTTTCTCCGCAAAACAATAAAGGATTCCTGCACAAGAAGATTGACACATAACAATTATGATCCTATATTCACGTTTCCTCTTGCTTCGAGTGCTTGGTTCACTTATCTTTAGTAATACAGTACTACTTTTTTATGCTTATTCATCAGTTAATAAGAAGGCATATAAAATGTGTATCAAAAAGATACAAAATATTCTTATCCTCACGACACTGGTTCTATTGAGTGTTATGGCACATGGACAATCATCAACCGGACAAAACCTCAGCAATTTACCCGATCTTCCCTTAACAGTTGAGGAACAGAATTGGATACAGAATCATTCTGTAATACGAATCGGTGTGGATTCCTCTTATGCTCCCTATAGTTTCCGTGAAGAAGATGGAAGCTACCACGGTATCGCAATGGAGTTTACCGAATACCTCAGCCAATGGCTTGGAATTACCATGGAAGTAATTCCTGATTTAAGTTGGACTGAAATTCTAACTGCTGTTCAGGATCGGGAATTGGATGTGGTACTCACCATGTCCCACAGGCCTGAACGCGAAGAGTTTGTGAACTTCACCGAGATCTATCTCCCCACACCTCTGGTCATTATGGAGCAGAAAGGTGTGACCAGAATCCGAAACGAATCTGATATTGATGGTCTAACGGTGGCACTGGTAGAGGAATACTCATCAACGGCCAGGGTATTGGAAGAACACCCCGCTGTGAATCCGCTTCTATGTGGCCGGAAAAACCGCTATCACCAACCTTGCTGTAGCCTCTCTTTATGGAACAGGGCTTAATGGTCAGCGTTATGGAGTGAGGAAAGACTGGCCGGAACTGGCATCAATATTGAACAAAGCCATGTAGAACATGCCCGAGAAAGATAGACGTTCATTGTTTGAGCAGTGGCTGCCTCCCGAAGCATCACTCCAGGCCGTAAAGAGGCCTCCAACAGAACAATTCTTTCTGACAAACGAAGAACGTATATTGCTTACTGAAAATGCACCCATTGAGATAGGTGTGATGAATGCCTGGCCCCCCATTGATTATGTAAATGACCAGGGAAAGCCAATCGGGATCGGTGCCAATTTTATAGAAGCCATCAATTTAAGACTTGATGGAGCACTGAAAATCATACCCGGTTCGTGGGATTTTATATATGCAGAGTATCATCCATTTACAGTCAGTTCTCATCCTTCATGCTGCAATCTGAGAGTGACGGTAAAAGCCCTGGGTGACTATACTTCTAAATTGCAGTCCAGTTTGCATGAGGGGGTAAGTTCTTCCATACAGGGACCATATGGGATGTTTAACTTTAAAAATGGAAAATACAAGAAACAGCTCTGGATAGCAGGCGGAATAGGAATTACACCGTTTTTATCGTTCATCACAGAGGTCGATGAAAACTATCATGTAACCCTCATCTGGACAGTGAAGACCCTCGGTGAAGCGAGCTATCAGGATGAATTGAATTCTGCAATCAAACATAAGCCAAATGTCAGAATTTTGATTCATGATACAGAGACAAAGAATCATTTCAGCATAGAGAATCATTATAACAGTGTCAATTTAGCAGATACGACGGCTTTTATTTGTGGTCCTGAAGGAATGCGATATGGCTTTATTGAGCAATTATTGAAGAAGAGAGTGTCTATTAATGATATTCACTTTGAAGAATTCAGCTTCAGGTAAAGCTTGTGAACAATCAGGAAAAAAATGAAATGCATATTATTGCCCATATTCACACAGATTTTGTTACAAAATTTGGAATTCCGCGGCAAAGCGGTCTTATTGAATCGTTGGAAGGAAAGATTATATTTGAACCAGAATATCGTAATTCTGCGGCAGTTCGAGGATTAGATGGATTTTCACATATTTGGCTTATCTGGAAGTTCTATGAGATTGATAGGGAAACCTGGTCACCAATGGTGCGACCACCACGCCTGGGAGGTACTCAAAAGATGGGTGTTTTTGGTACCAGATCTCCATTTCGCCCCAATCCGATTGGACTTTCAGCCGTATCTATCCTATACCGATAGCCATTCTGAGGCTGCTTGTGGATTCACTGACTCTCAGATATACAGGAAAATAGAGGTGGTAATTCCTCAAAAATGGCTCAATATTATACCTGAAAATAAAAGAGAAGCTCTTATCGGAGTGCTATCAAATGATCCCAGACCACAGTATCAGAATGATCCGGAAAGGATATACGGTTTTGAATTTGGAAAGTTTAATATTCAGTTTAGAGTAGCAAATGACACAGCCCTTATTTGCTCAGTATCTCCCATATAATTTGTGTTGTGTCTCCCTGATCTTAAATAAATTCCGACTTTACCGGGGAACGAACATCCTATTTGCCCTTGACGATTGGCCATTAAATATCTCAGTTCAGACTCTAATTCTATAGAAAAGGAGCCTTTATCTGGACATGGCTTTCATTTATCAGAAACAGATGTTTCCCTTTCTTATTGGTTTTGATCAGATAGTACGGGTCTCTGCAATATTGAAAGGGAAAAAAATAAAGAGTCGTCTCATCTGCCGCTTTACATCGGGGATGACGTTTTATCCAGCATCACAGCGGCCTCGACATAAATCCTGACAGCCTGCTCCAGGGTCTCTAGGCTCACCGCTTCATCCGGGCCGTGAGCTGATCCCAGATCCCCGCCAAAGGGTTTCTGTTCATCCGGTGATCCAGGGCCGAAACCTATGGCACCGGGAATTTTGCGGGCATAGGTCCCCCCGGCCATTACATAGGGCTTTTTATGGGAGCCGGTCAGGTTATTATATAAATCGCTCAGTTTCCGGACCAACGGGCTGTCTGCATCAACCAGAGAAGGTGCGCTGTCATAGATAACCTGGAGATCGCCACCAGCAGGTTCTATCAATTCCCCCATAGACTTGACTATCCTCTCGGAATTGTCTCTAACGGGATACCGGATATCCAGGGAGAGAATTAAATGATTCTCTTTTTTCCTCAACATCGTAGCACAGCAGGTCAGAGGACCCGAAATTTCACTCTCTAAACTGATGCATGCCCCCCGGCCGTAATCATCAGACAGGAGAATTCCGAGAACCTTGAAAACATCCCGGTCTTCCACGGGTATAAGATTTCTGTCTTTCAAAAAGGAGATCAGCGGTTTCAGTGCATTCAAACCTGCATGGGGAGAGGATGCATGAGCCCCCCGTCCCGTCGTCTCCAGAATAAGACCGTTCTCCCCCGACCTTACGGAACATTCGGTACTCCCTGTCTCCTGGTGCATCAGATCCGCTGTTGCCGACGGTACCAATTCCATACGGGCAAACTCGGCAACCGATGAGGGAGCAGTTCCTCCCTCAAAGAAAAGGATATTGTCACTTTTCAGGGGGAAAGTAAGATCCAGCCTCAATATCCCTTTTTCACCATGACAGACAGGAAAATCATCATCCGCAACCAGGGAGATATCCGGAACTTCCGCCCTGCTCAGATAGTAATCCATATCCTCCATTCCGCTTTCCTCATCGCATCCCAGAACTATTTTGACACGACTATCCTTCAGCAGATCCTGTTCTCCAAGGTATTTCAGAGCAAACAAAAGGGCTACAACCGGGCCTTTATCATCCACGGTTCCTCTTCCGATGATGTATTCCCCCTGCCTTGTAGCGCAAAAAGGGGGATGATTCCATCCCTCTCCTGGGGAAACGACATCAAGGTGCCCGAACAGAGCGATATCCTTCATCCCTGCTCCCTTTTCTCCCGGCAGATTGATTTCAAGACAGTAATTATCAAAGTTCTTCCATACAAAACCCATCTCTCCGGCCAGCTTTTCTGCCTCTTTCAGAACGAGGTAACAATTCTGACCATAGGGTTTACCCGGAAGAGACTCCCCCCGGACACTGGGTATGTCAATAAGCCTGTTCAATGTCTCGATAAATTGCTCCCGATTTTCGGATAGAAACTGATCAATAGAATGTAAACCTTCTGCTATAGAAATCATTTAGAAACTCCTTTTTCACTAAATAGAACCACTGATTTTGGTAAATATTATATATTATTACTAAATTATAAAGAGATTTTAGTAAACCCAAAGGGCTTAAATGCTACTTTAAAGGGCATTTCCCTGCTTCATCTTATATTTTAATTATTTATTCTTGACGGCTAAGTAAAACTTGGTAATAATATAGACTGTTTTAGTAAAATCATATAAACGGTGAATAAATGGCAAGATTAAAAGACATAGCAGAGTTGGCGGGAGTCTCCATCGCCACGGTATCAAGAGTTCTGAATCAGGATGAAAGCTTTTCCATAACCATGAAGACCAAGCTGAAAATCCTTCAGATCGCTCAGGATCTGCAATATCAGAGAACAAACAGTACCCGCAGTTCAGAGAGTATTACCAAGGCCGGCCATCTGGGGCTGATCATGACCCGCAGTTCAGAGAGTATTACCAAGGCCGGCCATCTGGGGCTGATCATGCTCTACAGTGAATCAGATGAAATAAAAGATCCCTATTATCTGACAATACGTACCAGTGTCAAAAAAGAGGCAGCCGAACTGGGTCTTCTGACAAGCGAGTTTTTCTACTCACAGGAAAATAACCTGAACATGAACATGATCGATTATTCGGCTCTGGTCATTATCGGGTCGGTAGGTCTGTGGACAAAAGAACTGGAAACTGCCGTCAAAAAGGCGGACCGTCCGGTAATCTTTGTGGATTTTGCTCCCCATTTTCCCGGCGCGGACTGTGTTCTGACGGATTTCCAAAAAATGATGGAAACCGTTCTGGATCATATGGTAGGGATGGGATATGAAAAAATCGGCTATATAGGGGGGCAGGAGTTCAATATTGTGACGGAAGAACCTGTCAAAGACCCCCGGGAAACCTATTTTGAACAAATTATGAAGATAAATGGTCTGTACAATCCAGATTTAGTTTATGTCGACCGGTCAATCACTTGTGAAAATGGATACAATCTGACCGAAAAAATGATCATGGATAAGGTACTACCTGAAGCTGTTTTTGTAGAAAATGACACAATGGCCATCGGTGTTCTGAAAGCCTTCAGAGAGAATGGCATTAAAATACCTGAAGATATCTCTATTGTCAGTTGTAATGATATCCCGTCAGCAGAGTATCTGACACCCTCCCTGACAACCATGCGGATTCATACAGATTTAATGGGGCAGATGGCGGCCCGTCTGGCCAATGAGCGGATTAGTCTTAAACGGGACACAGGAATCAAGCTGGCTGTTCCCAATGAACTCATCATCAGACAGAGCTGCGGCTCTGAAAAGGAATAAAACTCATGAATCCCTTATTTAAATACAGCTTCGAACGGCAGGACTGGTGTAATCTGGATGTTCTTGAAAGAAACCGGATACCTGTCCGCCCGTTCTATTGTTCCTATGCGGATGAAAAAGCCGCTCTCTCCTTCGATAGGAATCGGAGCGGTCGTTATAAACTGCTGAACGGCCTATGGAAATTCCGTTATATGGAGACCCCCTTTGCTCAGGATGAGTCCTTCGAGTCCCCTTCATTCGACGACAGTGGATGGGAAGATATGACAGTCCCCTCACACTGGCAGATGTCCGGATACGGAGCCCCCCACTACAGCGATGCGGTAACACCCTTCCCCATTCAGGATGTCCCCTGTATTCAGACCGATAATCCCACGGGACTCTACCGGCGGAATCTGATGATCCGAAAAGAAGATGACATGGAATACATTCTCCGCTTTGACGGAGTGGAAAGTAGTTTTCATCTCTGGGTCAACGGACATTTTACAGGATACAGTCAAGTAAGCCGGCTCAGTGCTGAATTTGATGTGACTCCCTTCTTATCGGATGGCGAGAATACAATAGCCATAAAGGTTTATCAATTCTGCGACGGGAGTTATCTGGAAGATCAGGATATGTGGTGGCTGGCAGGGATCTTCAGAGACGTCTCTCTCATGACCCGCCCCTTAATCCACATAAGTGATTACAACATTGAATCTGCCCTGTCGGAGAACGGGATGGACGGTGAAATTACAATCGATATGAAGGTTGAGAACCACTCCCTCCGGCCGGAAGAGATCACTATAAACCTGATTCTGAAGGATGAGCAAAAAACACTTATATCCCTATACGAAACAACTAATTTGAAACCAGGTGAATCGGCGAGGATCACCCTGGGAGGAAAGGTAAATGCCATCCATTCCTGGAATGCTGAAGATCCGTATCTTTACAGTGCACTCCTGTCTCTGGAACTACCGGAAGGCACGAACAAAGAGATTTGTCCGCTAAGAGTCGGCTTTCGCAGAGTGGATCAGAAGGACGGACTGATCCTGGTCAACGGTAAAGCCATCCGCTTTAGGGGAGTAAACCGTCATGATTGGAATGCAAAGACAGGAAGGACTGTCACAGTCGATCAGATGAGAGAGGATCTCATGCAAATGAAACAGAACAACATCAATGCGGTCCGTTCGGCTCACTACCCCAATCAGCCGGCTTTTTATGATCTCTGTGACCAGCTGGGTTTCTATGTGATGGAAGAAGCTGACCTCGAGTGTAACCAGACCTATTACTGCGAAAATCCCGATAAACTGAGTGAAGATCCCCGTTGGCGGGAAAGCTATCTGGACCGGATCGGAAGGATGGTACTGAGGGATCGAAACCACCCCTCCATACTCTTCTGGTCCCTGGGAAATGAATCAGGTTACGGAGAGAATTTCAAGGCAGCGTATAATCTGGTCAAGTCTCTCGATCCCACGCGGCCGGTTCATTACGAAGAAGACAAGGACGCCTGTTCGGCCGATATGTATAGTTCCATGTACACAAGTCATGAAAAGATGGCGGAAATAGGAGCCCTTAAACTCGATAAACCCCATATTATCTGTGAATACGCCCATTCCATGGGGAACGGTCCCGGGGGATTGATGGAGTATTGGGATCTTTTTAAAAAGTATCCTCGTCTTCAGGGCGGTTTTGTCTGGGAATGGAAAGACCACTCTCTGATAAAAACCACCGACCAGGGGATTCCCTACTATAGCTATGGAGGAGATTACGGCGATACTCCCAATAGCGGCGCATTCTGTTCCGATGGACTTGTACAGGCCGACGGTAAACCGACTCCGGGACTGACACAGTTGAAAAAGGCTCTTGAACAGGTCCGGGCGGAAAATCTGAATATGGAGGATGGCACTGTCCGGATAGTCAACGATTATGATTTTATCACACTATCGGGAATGACCCTCCGCTGCCATGTCCGGACAGCTGAAAAAATACTGATAACAAAAGAGATCTCCCTGCCGTCGATCCCGCCGGGAGAGGCTGAGAGTATAAGGCTCTTCAGCGATCAGGATCGAAGGGAAATGGACGGCTGTTCCGATGAGCTGCTGATCCATATGGAATTCCACCGTCCTCTATCAGCCGGAGAGGGGCCCACAGAATACTGGGAGACGGCTTTTACTCAATTTTCTCCTCCCCCCCGAAGAGTCGAAAACAAAGAGGATACGGCACCGGTTCACGACAAAAGAGCCGAAAAAATCTCAGTACGCGAGGTAAATGACACCCTCCTTATTACGGCAGGAACCACGGTTCTGGAATACGATCGGATACATGGGTTCATAAAGACACTCCGCTGTGAAGAGGATCTGCTGATTAGCGGCGGATTCCCCATGGATTTCTGGCGGGCCCCGATTGACAATGATAAAAATACGAAACTTCACTGGCAGAAATACCAGGTGAATAAGATTAAACCCTTTACAGCCAGTATCACAGTAAGCGAAGAGGAAGGAGTTATCCGGATCTGCGCCGAAAAAATCTATGCCCCCATCGTCATGGAATGGTCTATTGCCGTAGTGGAGATCCTCACGATGAACTCAAGGGGAGTCATAACTCTGGAAACCCGGGGCCGTCCGTCTGGAAGACTCCCGGACAGCCTCCCCCGTATCGGAATGCGTTTCGAAATGGCGGAAGATATGACAAACCTTCAGTGGTATGGAAGAGGCCCCGGAGAAAACTACAGGGATAGCTTGGAGGGTTCTCCCCTAGGTCTTTATGACAGTACAACGGATGAGAGCTATTACCCCTATGTGGTTCCACAGGAACATGGAAACCACTGTGATGTACGCTGGCTCTTTATCGGGAACAACGAAAACCGGGGACTCTGTATCGCCGCACAGGATGTGCTGAACTTCAGCGCCGGACATTATTCACGGGAGGTTCTGGAGAAGGCTGCACATACCTGTGATCTTGTCCCTTCCCTCCGGCCGATTTTAACCCTGGATAAAAGCCATCATGGTCTGGGAAGTGCCAGTTGGGGCCCGGACGCCCTTCCGCAGCACACACTGAAACCCGAACCATTTCATTATATCTGGGGTCTTATCCCCGGAAGGAGAGAAGAGGCCCCTCATCTGGCGAAAAGGCTACGCTCACAGCTCCAGGAGACAGAAAAAAGGATACCTAATCAATGAAGAACCCCATGAAAGCCCTGGCCGTAAATCAGAAGAATGCCCCCTACTACTTCCTGGCTCCGGTCATCATTATTTTTCTGATATTTATGATTTACCCCATCATCCATTCTTTTGTTCTGAGTTTTCAGAAATTTGACAGTGGAGTGTACTCATTTGTCGGCTTCGGCAACTATATGACCCTTATGAAGGATCCGGTCTTCTGGAGTGCCTTGAAAAACACATTCATCTACCTCCTGGTACAGGTCCCCTGCATGGTCATCATTTCCCTGGCATTAGCGGTCATTCTGGACCAGAAGTTCCTTAGGCTCAAACCCCTGTTCAGGATGTCTCTGTTCCTCCCATCCATAACGGCACTGGTTGCCTATGCCATCGTTTTCAAAATGCTTCTAAACACCGAATACGGCATAATCAACCACCTATTCCAGTCCATCGGACTGCCGAAGGTCGACTGGCTGAACACCACATGGGGAGCCCGGATATCCATCATCATGGCCATTACCTGGCGCTGGACGGGATACAATATGGTCATCATGATCGCCGGCCTGCAGGCTATCCCGACCTCCCTGTTTGAATCGGCCTGCATCGACGGAGCCAATGCCTGGCAGAAGCTGCGAAAGATTACCATCCCCATGATGAAACCGATCATACTTTTCATCAGTATAACCTCCACCATTGGAACCCTGATGCTCTTCGATGAGTCCCTGATTCTCACCAACGGCGGACCGGACAATGCAACGATCACCACAGGCCATCATCTATACAATTCGGGATTCCAGTTCTTCAAGTTCGGCTATGCCGCCTCGATCAGCTATATGCTGGTCCTGATCATAGCCCTGTTGTCATTCATCCAGTTCAAACTGTCCAAGAGAGAGAATTCATGAAGAAATTTCTGACCTATCTGTTTCTAATCATTGCGGTGGCTGTCTCCCTGTTCCCATTCTATTTCATGTTTGTTTCCTCCGGGAATTCAAACAATGAGATTCTCAGTTCACCCCCTGCTCTGACAGCAGGCACTCACCTGATAGAAAACCTCCAGGAGCTCAATAAAAAGATAGATCTTATCAGAATCATCTTTAACTCCCTGTTTATCACCTGTACATATACGATTGCGTCCCTATTGATCCATTCCATGGCGGGATTTGCTCTGACAAAGTACAACTTCCGACTGAAGAATGTGCTGTTTTCAATCATCATGGTCACCATGATGATCCCGGCTCAGGTACTGTATGTTCCCCTGTTTACCATGATGAATCATCTAGGCTGGGTGAACAGCTATCAGGCAGTTATTCTGCCCACTCTGGCAAACGCATTCGGAATCTTTCTTATGCGCCAGAATATGCAATCATTTCCGGAATCCCTTCTGGAGGCCTCCCGCCTGGATGGATACAACGAATTTTCAATTTTCTTCCGAATAGTCCTTCCCAATATGAAATCTGCTCTGGGAGCCCTGGGGATCTACATGTTTTTAAGCATGTGGAACAGTTTTATGTGGCCCCTGATCATAATGAGCACCAAAAGCATGTATAACTTTCCCGTTGCCCTCTCCGTGCTGGACGGTAATAACTGGCAGAAAGATTACGGGGTTATCATGCTGGCAACATCTATTGCGACTCTACCCATTCTGGTCATATTTCTGATACTGCAGAATCAGTTTATCTCCGGGGTCATGGGGGGAGCCGTTAAAGAATAGTCTCAACTCACCGTCCCGTATGGGAGGGTATCTTACAATTGGTATCTATAAAAAATGGAGGATACAATGAAAAAAGGGAATTTCGTTTTATTGGTTTTATTGGCAACGCTTATCGGATTCACCGGCTGTAGCAAAGAGAAAACAGCTGCTGCGTCTGAGGATAGCGGGAAAGTCGAGGGTAATCTTATTGTCTGGAGCTGGGATGTGGCCCTGGCCCATCTGGAGGAAGTCGCTCCGGGGTTTCAGGAGCTATATCCGGATGTAAAGTTCAATTTTGAAGAGATGGGAACGACTCAGATCTACGGTAAAATGACCACATCTCTGGCTTCAGGAATTGGGCTCCCCGATCTGGTTTCACTGGAAGGTGAGCAGATGTCAAAATTCGGCTCCAAATTCCCCGACAAGTTCCTGGATCTGACGAGCCATGTCAATCCATCAGATTTTCTACCTGTAAAGATCGGTGAAGCGACCTCCGGGGGCAAGATCATTGCATACCCCTGGGATGCGGGCCCCTGCGGTCTTTATTACAGATCCGATATTTTCGAGCAGGGCGGTATCCACGCGGAAGATATTAAAACATGGGATGATTTTATCACTGCCGGTATTGCTTTAAAAGAAAAAACAGGTGTGGCCATGATGCCCCTGGCAACCTCCCGGAAGGATACATTCTACCGCCTTCTTCTGATGCAGCTGGACAGCTTCTACTTTGACGATGCTGGAAATACCAGAGTCAACTCCGCCGAATCCATCCGGGCAATGGAGATGGTAAAAAAGATCTATGATGCCGACATTACAGTGAACGACGGCAGCTGGGATGACTATATTATATCTATCAAGGAGGGCCTGGTTGCCACAGTTCCCGAGGCTGTCTGGCTGATCGGAAGCATCAAAGATGCGGCACCCGATACAGCGGGTCTATGGAGAATCATGCCCCTTCCCGGATTTGATGAAAATAACAGGAACGGTTCTTCCAACGGTGGTTCCGTTCTGGCAATTCCCGCGGTAACAAAATCACCCGATGCGGCTATTGCTTTTGCCGAATATGCCATGACAGACCAGGCTGGTCTGATTCAGGGATTCAAGAATTACGGTCTTTACCCCTCCTACATTCCGGTGTACCAGGCTGATATTTTTCAGCAGGGAGATGAGTTTTTCGGTGGACAGAAGATCTACAGTATGTTCGGTGAGATTGGAAAGAGCATTCCTGCGGTTAATTACACTCAGAATTTTGCAGAAACCCTGGATCTTTCCAAAAATGCTGTGGCCAAGGTTCTGCTGAAAGGAGCAGATGTAACCCAGACCATGAATGACCTTCAGAATGAACTGAGCGCCAAGTTCGATAAGTAATCATCAGAAACTTTTAAAAAAACGGGCTGTCACAGGGCAGCCCGTTTTTTCACTCACAGAGGATATCATTGAAAACAATTGCACAGAAGAATACAAAACAAATACGAACGGAAATTATTATCCTCATCCTCCCGATTATCCTGGAAAACATCCTTCAGCTATCGGCGGGGGTCATCTCAACGGCGATGATCGGTCGTCTCACAGCGGCGGATATATCCGGGCAGGGGATCTGCCTGCGTCTGACCGATACACTCTGGTGCCTTTATAAGGGTATTGGTATCGGAGCAACCATCCTCATAGCCAGGGCGTATGGCGAGGGTAACAACCGGAAAGTAGATCACATCACCGTTCAGACATTTCGAACAGCCGTCCCCCTATCCATTCTGTTCGCCCTGATCCTCTTTCTGACTCCTCTTACATTCCTTCAGTTTTTCACCAGCAATCCGTCTATTCTGAAACAGGCCCTGCTGTTTATGAGAATTATCATCTTCGGATTTCCTTTCGTCATCACCATGCAGATCGTAACGGCCAGCTTTCAAGGCCGGGGAGATACGAAAACCCCCATGTTCATAGCCCTTCTGGTAAACCTGGTAAACATCATTTCCGGATATCTTCTGATTTTCGGTTCCCTCGGATTCCCTGCCATGGGTATTCAGGGAGCGGCGATATCCCTTGTCCTCTCCCAGGCTGCAGGTGCGGGAGCAGGTGTGTACCTTCTATACGGTAGAAGAGGGCAGCTTAATCTGAAAAACAGAAACAAAGAGAGCTCCTTTCTGGATAAAAACATGATAGCTAAGATCTATCACATGGGGCTCCCTGCTTCATTCGAAAGTATGTTCTGGCAGTTTTCGGCCATCATACTCAGTAAAATAATACTCTCCTACGGAGAAGGTCCCTTCGCGGCCTATCAACTGGGAATTCAGGCCGAGACTCTGACCGAAATGCCGGCTATAGGTTTCGGCATTGCTGCGACCACCCTAACGGCCCGGGCCATAGGGATGAAGGACCCCGAATTGTACAAGCAATATTTCAAACAGCTTCTGCAGTTATCCCTTGGCATCAGTGTCGGAACCTCCTTACTTTTAATCACAATGCCCGGTGTGTTCATGAGCCTGATGACCGATAATCCGGAGCTGAAGGCCATCGGAATCCTTTATGTAGCCATCATGGGTACTATTCAGATTCCCCAGAACCTCTCCCGGATATTCAATGGCGCCATCCGGGCCGCAGGATACTCCCGAATCCCCATGTACATTGCAGGTGCCGGGATCTGGGGATTCAGGATTCCCCTTGCCTTGCTGACGGCCTATGTCTTTCACTGGGACCTTGTTTTTATATGGCTTTGCATCGCGGTGGATCAGATTATGCGCTTTATTCTCAGCATATTGGTTTACAAAAATAAAAGAATAGCCCATTTTATCAACAGGGAGCCGAGCATCCCTGTGAAAGGAAATATTGCCCTATGACGACTCGTAAAAAAGGAAAATCACTGTTGGCCGATCTCTCTCTGATTATAGTGGCCCTCATCTGGGGGTCGGGATTCATCGCCACTCAGTACGCCATAGACAGCCAAATGAGCGCCAGTATGATCATGGCCCTGCGCTTTTCCATAGCCTCTCTTGCCATGGTTGCCTTCTTCTTCAGATCCATCTTGGCCATAACAAAATCGGATATTCTAAGCGGTCTTCCAGCGGGAATTTTGCTCTTTCTGGCTTTTTTCGCTCAAACCATCGGTCTGGAATACACGACGCCCTCAAATAATGCCTTCATAACATCCACAAATGTCATCATGGTTCCCTTTATCACCTGGATTCTTCTAAAAAAGGCTCCCCCCATGAAATCATTCATTCTTGCGATGGTCTGTCTTCTGGGGATTTTGCTCCTGACATGGTCCCCCGGGAAGGGAATCGTGTTCAATAAGGGTGATTTATTGACTCTGGTCTGCGCCTTTCTCTTTGCCTGCCATATATCCTATCTGGATGTGGCCTCTAAGAAAGTCGATGTGGGGAAATTGACTTTTATCCAGATGTTCACTGCGGCAGTCCTGTCTATCCTGACTCTTGTAATCCTTGATCCCAGCTCTGTCTATCAGGCAGATTTCTCCACCGGCCTGTATCCCGTTCTGTATCTGGGGCTGTTCAGCACCTGCCTCTGTTTTTTGATTCAAACGGCAGCGCAGAAAAAAACCACTTCCACAAAGGCGGCCTTATTCCTGTCTACGGAGTGTCTCTTCGGTAGTTTCTTATCTGTCTTGCTTGGTCTGGAACCATTGACGGGTTCCATGATACTGGGTGGTTCTATCATCATGGCCGCCATTGTTCTGTCGGAAATTGACTGGAAGAATCACTGGAACAGTCTCTCGGGAATGGTATTGCACATGGTGGCCTGAAACTGAACACGGACCCCATTGGCGTACTCCATGATAGAAATCTTCCCATTTCCATTTCCCCAGCCTGGTCAAATTTTATCATGAGAAAAACTGGAAGAATAGTAAAATTTACACTTTCCCTACAGCCTCAACATCGTTTTCATCTTTTAGGCAACATGGCGTAAACCTGCCTGAAAAGCAGAAAAATCTGGATCTCTGACATAGCCGAATCTGCTGCAAAACTTTGATACTCATTAAGATCTCCCTGGTTTCTAGTAGAATAAATACTGAAATAACCAATTCGGAGGTATCTTTATGAGATTATATAAAGAACAACACCACTATTATTGTAGTATCGATCTCCCCATCAAAGTATGTATATCGGTATTATGAATCAAAGCGTGAAAGTTCTCTATCACAAAAATATACAAAAATATACAAATAGATCCTAATATTTTCCTTGAAACAGTTACTCCTTCCCCACATTCTATTTTCTAATAATTTGAATTTGCTCCTACTCGTTTCATAAATTTTTATTGCATGGATTCCGGGTAGACCGGGGAACTTACGTCCCTGTTGCCCTCTAAGAACCGTGTGAGCAATTTTCACCGCACACGGCTCAAGGCCCTGTCAATTTACGAAACGTAGACCAGCGGTAAAATCCGTCTGGATTCCAGCAGTTTTAGATTAGCATGACTGTCACGCATAGCAAAGTATTCTTCTTTATGGTGCAGGATAATTTATATCCTTTCCCAAAACGCATCCAGAAATGATATCTAAGCCACCCGGGAGATTTATTCCTGTTATTTCGGCAACCGGTTAACCAGCCAACAGGGATAAGCCCTGATTATCTCTATCAGCCAAAGTTTAGTTTTACTTATATTCTCATACCTGCCGATAGGAAGGGATAAAAAAAGAGAAGGGATAATCCCTGAGAATCCCTAAGAATTTCAGTTAATCTATTTTATTCCTCTTCCTAAAGGAGTTATTATCATGTCCTACACCATTCGCCCCTTACAGCCCTCCGACGAGGCTGCTTTAAAACACATCTGTTTTCAAACCTTCAGAAACGGAACCGATGAAAGGTATCGGGAGCTGGCGGGTCTCCATTGGGCGGTTCCTTATCTCCGGTATGAAAGGGAAAACGGGTTTGTGGCGACGGATACCGAAGGAAAAGTAATCGGATATGTTCTGTCAGCCTTGAATGCCAGGGAATTTCGCAGCTCTTTCAAACAACGAATGAGCAAGGAAATTTTAACGGAGTTGAAACATCAGCGACGGAATTTCGGTTTATTTGAGTATCTGGAAGTTCGCTCCCATTTTCAGAAATATGAAGAGACTTTGCCTCCAGGAACCGACCGGGATTATCCGGCCCATCTCCATATTGATATCTTGCCGGAACATCAGGGAGCTGGACTTGGAGGGCGGCTGATGGACGCTCTGATCGAGCGGCTTCGAAAGGCGGAGTGCCGGGGAATACACCTGGGAGTGGGAAATGATAACACAGGAGCCATCCGGTTCTACCATAAGATCGGTTTTGAAGCTCTGAAAAGTAGCCAATCTTTAGGGGCCGCAATCCATATGGGACTCAAGATTTAGAATGACGAACAGGGGAGATTGCTGTTGGCCAGTCAATTTATGATAACAGAATTCTCATAACGTAAAAATGTTGTGTATAGGATCATAGAATTTTTCCGTTCCGAAATTTATCCATAAAGTACCGAAATCAGCCCATGGTAATACGCGGGAAGTCGCGCCAATATAGATACGTAAATCAGAAAAATCTATACGAATTTTATATATGGGAACAACTTGTGGTATTAAGCAAATACGTCTTACAAATAAAGCAACATAGAGTGAAATACCTCATGATGCTGCCCGGAATCATCCTGCTCATACTGATTAACTATCTGCCGATGTTCGGAAATATTATTGCGTTCAAGGAAATAGATTATAGTCTTGGTATTCTTAAGAGTCCATGGATAGGCTTTGAGAATTTCACCTTTATGTTTGCCAATAATGATTCATGGATAGCAATTAGAAACACCCTGGGCTATAACATAACCTTCATAATTACCAATATTATTGGTTCGGTTGCTCTTGCCATTGGACTCAATGAAGTTCGCAATCGTCGAGCTGCCAAGATATACCAGGTTTTGATTATCATGCCCCATTTCATCAGTATGGTTGTCGTCAGCTATCTGGTTTATGCTTTTCTCGGGTATCACTCAGGGTATGTTAATGACTTTCTAAAGAACACGCTGCACCTTGAACCCATTAGTTGGTATATGTCTCCCCAGCACTGGCCCTTTATTCTCATCATCGTCAATAGCTGGAAAGCCTGGGGTTATGGCACTGTCATATATTTAGCCACAATGATGGGCTTTGATCCCCAGATCTATGAAGCGGCCACCATTGATGGAGCCGGTCGGATGAAGCAGATAATGAAGATAACAATTCCTCTTCTTATGCCCATAATAACTCTCATGTTCATCCTTTCTCTGGGAAGAATCTTTAATTCGGATTTCGGCTTGTTCTACCAGGTCACCAGAGGATCCGGAGCTCTTATTAAAACAACTCAGACCCTGGACACCCTTGTTTATCGGTCTCTTATCCTTGTGGGGGATATTGGGATGTCATCTGCTGCTGCGCTTTTTCAATCATTTGTCGGATTCCTGACAATTATTACATTCAACATGATTATTCGAAAGATGAGCCCTGACCGGGCTATGTTTTAGGGGAGCTGACAATGAAAAAGATACAGGGCCGTTCAGATATCGCACTTAATATTGTTTTTATTTTTATTATTGCAGTCACACTGATACCTTTTATATTACTGCTTACAATTTCATTTTCCAGTAATGATTCGGTGATTAACAATGGATTTAACTTCATTCCCGAAGACTGGAGTCTAGAGGCTTACTCAATTCTTTTTAAGAATCCTCGTGTCATCATTGATGCCTACAAAGTAACGATTTTTGTCACCATAACCGGAACTTTTCTGCATCTTTTTGTGGCTTCCATGTATGCCTTTGGGATTTCCAGTCCAGACATGCCTTTTCGAAGATTTTTCACCTTCTTTTTGTTATTAACAATGCTGTTCAACGGTGGAATGGTCGCCAGTTATATTGTTAATACAAAGATGTTAAATTTTAAAAATAATTACAGAGCCTTAATAATACCCTACCTGATGAATCCCTGGCATATTTTAATTCTGCGAACCTATTTTACAACATCCATTCCCGGTTCCCTTTTAGATGCTGCAAAAATTGACGGCGCCGGTGACTGGAGAGTTTATTTTAATGTCATGTTGCCCCTGGCAAAACCAGTTCTGGCAACCATAGCACTTTTTTCAGTTCTCATTTATTGGAATGATTGGTTTCAGAGTCTTCTCTACATCACTGAAGAGAGTAAGTTCAGCCTGCAATTTGTCATGCTGGAAACCATGCGTAAGATAGAGATGATGGAGCAATTGATGAAAATCGGTGCACCTCCCGAAGTTGTCGCTAATCTTAAAAATCTACCCGCCGAAACAGTCCGATTTGCCATGGTTGTCATCGGTATCGGTCCCATCATTTTTGCATACCCCTTCTTCCAGAGATACTTCGTTGAAGGAATGACCATAGGATCAATTAAAGGGTAGATGAAGTTGTTCATCAATGCTGTGCGTTGCATGGTAGAAAATTATAAGGAGTTTAATTTATGAAAAAAAGGATAGGATTGGGTTTTGCTTTATTGGCAATGGTCTTGATCGCATCTCCTCTTTTTGCCACAGGGCAGAAGGAAGCTGTAAACGACGGTGAACCTGTAGAAATCACGATCTACATGCCAGGATCGGGAGCTCAGGCTGATCAGGAAATGGTTTTGGAAGAGATTAAGGCTTACGCTGGTGAAAAGATTGGTGCATACCCTAACATTGAGTTTATCGGTTGGGGAGAATGGGATGATAAAAAAAATCTTATGATCGCTTCCGGTGAGGATTTTGATATTGCCTTTACCGCTTCCTGGAGCAATTTTGAACAGGAAGTAAGTAGAAATGCCTGGTTAGCACTGAATGATCTTATTGATGAGAATGCCCCTAGTCTCCGTGAGAATGTCGGTAGATTTCTGAATGCTCCCGTAATTGATGGTAATATTTATGCTGTTCCTACTGTAAAAGAAGGAGCTGAAGGTAACGCCTTTCTTTACAATGCAAAGTATGTCGAAAAATATAATATTCCAATCAAAGATATCAAAACTCCCAAAGAACTTGAGCCCTGGTTGGCTTTAATCAAGGAGAAAGAACCCGATGTCGTCCCCTATCTGGTAGTTAAAGATCGTGTTTCTGATCTGCCCCGTACCATGATGTCTAACTGGGACAAATTGGCCAAAGGATTCTCCAGACATGACGGTGTGGTTATGCACGACTGGCAAAATGATAAAAAATGGGATTGGTCCGCCACTATGTACGATTGGTTCAATGCCGGTTATTTTCAGCCTGAGGCAGTCGATTTAAAAGATCCCAACGATACCAAATACTGGAATAACGGAAACTGGTTCGCCTTCTCTCATGTTGCCCACCCCGGCAAGGCAGGAGAATTGTCCAATCAGCATGGCTATTCAATCGTTGCAGGAGCCAATCTTCACCAGCCGATGGTTACAAAAGATATTCATCTAGGCTCTATGATGGCTATTTCCCAAAGCTCTAAACACCCTGTAGAGGCTATTAAAGTTCTGGATCTGATGAACAGAGATAAGTACTTCAATAACCTGATAAACTTTGGTCTCGAAGGTGTTCATTACGATTTCGTTGATCAAGAGAAGGGAATTATTGAACTTCTTAGTGATGGATACCGTCCTTCCATGGGATGGGCTCTTCAGAATCAGTTCCTTAATTATATCACTGCCAAGGAAGATCCCAATAAATGGGCCAAATATGAAGAGTTCAATGTTTCCGCTGATGTTTATGATTCAGTAGGTTTCTTTCCCGATATGAATCCTGTAAAAACCGAAATGGCATCTATTTCAAATGTACTGGAAACATACGAAAGAATGCTTGACCGGGGTGTGATTGATCCCAATTCCATCAAGGATGAATTTCAAGAAGCTCTGATTAATGCAGGAGTAGAGGCTGTTGCCACAGAACTTCAGAATCAGATAGATTCTTACCTGAGCAGCAAATAAACCCTTTCCTCAGAGGGGAAGATCGACGGAATTGAATGTTGAGATTCCCCTCTTCAATTATAAATAAATTAGCTTTTCCAAACCTTGTTTCTTGGCAACAAGATTCTATTACATTTTTATCCCCATATACGAGGCAATCTAATGATGCATGAACATTACTTGAAGTATTGGCAAAAACAGGAACGTTTAATTGAAAAAAGAAATGAAATAGAGGAAACGTTTTATAACGGGATATATGATAGGTATAAAAATCCTGTAATTACACGCCATCATGTTCCTTTGTATTGGCGTTATGATCTCAATAAAGAAACAAATCCTCATTTCATGGAAAGACTCGGTATCAATGCCGCATTTAATCCTGGCGCCATATATCATAATGGAAAATATATTCTCGTCGTTCGCGTTGAAGGATTAGACCGAAAGTCCTTTTTTGCCCTTGCCGAAAGCGAAAATGGAATAGATGGGTTTAGGTTCCATGATTATCCTCTTTCCTGGGAAAACAACGATGATGAAGAGACCAACATCTATGATATGCGCCTGGTTAAGCATGAGGATGGGTTTATTTATGGAATTTACTGTTCTGAAAGAAAAGACCCTGATTCGGATGATAGTTCCTCCGCTCTGGCGGAAGCGGGTCTTTTGAGGACAAAGGACCTGAGTCACTGGGAAAAGCTTCCGAATATTAAGGCATCATCTCAACAGCGGAATGTTGTTCTTCATCCGGAATTTATTGACGGCAAGTATGCCTTGTACACAAGACCGCAGGATGGGTTTATTACAACCGGTTCTGGAGGGGGTATCGGATTTTGTCTTTGTGAAAGCATGGAGAACGCGGAAATCAAGGATGAAAAGATTATTTTTGAAAAAAAATATCATACGGTCTATGAAATGAAGAATGGTCAGGGACCTGCCCCCATTAAAACTGAGAAAGGGTGGATACATATTGCCCATGGAGTAAGAGATACTGCTGCCGGCCTGCGATATGTTCTTTATATCTTTGCCACCAGTCTTGATGATCCCTCCAAAGTTATCGCCAGGCCCGGGGGTCATCTAATCGCCCCCTACGACAATGAGAGAAGCGGTGATGTTTCCAATGTTGTTTTTTGTAATGGGCTTATTGTGGATGACCGTGGGGATGTGTTCATCTATTACGCGTCCAGTGATACCAGAGTACATGTTGCCAAAAGCTCTGTAGAGAAATTGACCGATTATACATTTAATACACCGGAAGATCCCTATAGATCTATGCCTTGTGTGGAACAGCGGAAGGAATTAATTAGAAATAATCTGCTGCTATTGGAGAATGGTCTGGATACCTCAGCAAAATGAAAATGTTTTGATCAATTTTTTGGGTTCCTGCAATCGTTTAAATTTTATCTTCTCGAAATAAAGTATCAAATCGGAGACAGAATCATATATGTATTTTGAAGTTGAAAGGTTGGAGCGGCAATTGAAAGAGCTGTCCTCCTTAATATATCGGGATAAGTTAGAAATAAGCGTATGTACAATTAAAAAAGGTGACTATCAAAGCTTTGAGGAAGCGGATGCCAACACAGATCCATGGACGGATTTTCACTGCGGAACGATGAAATGGGGGGATCCCGACAGCCGGTATTGGTTCCGTATTGAGATAAGTATCCCTGATAACTTCGTAGATCGGGAAATCGTCTTTCATCTGAATACCGGCAAAGAGGGTACTTCCGAATGGGACTTGAGTAAGAATCCCCAGTGTCTTGTACGCATCAACGGAGAGATCGTTCAGGGCTTTGACCTGAATCATTATAGAATTCTACTGACCCCTAAGGCCGAACTGGGAGCTGAATATACGATTGATGTTCAGGCCTATAGCGGCTTTAAAAAACATCATGTGGATTTCATCCCCGCCTTCTCCCTTTATGACAGAAAGACAGAGCAGCTCTATTTTGATTTATCAGTTCCACTTGAGGTTGCCAGGCGTCTGGATGAAAACGACAAGAGAAGGATTGATCTGCTTTGCAATTTAAATGAGGCCGCCGATTCCATCGATTTCAGAATGCCCTATTCCGAAACCTATTACACATCCCTCAGCAAAGCGATCCAGTACCTCGACCAAGTTCTCTACAGTGATAAAAACCGAAAAGAAGATATAACCGCCACTTGTATCGGTCATACTCACATCGATGTGGCCTGGCTCTGGGATTTAAAGCAGACTCGGGAAAAGGTCGTTAGAAGTTTTTCTACCGTATTTAAGCTGATGGAGGAGTATCCCGAGTACATATTTATGTCCAGCCAGCCTCAACTATATCAGTTCATAAAGGAAGACCAGCCAAAGCTCTTTCAAAAAATTAAAGAAAAAGTCGCTCAGGGAAGATTCGAACCGGAAGGAGCCATGTGGGTTGAGGCGGATTGCAATCTCTCTTCGGGAGAGTCCTTAATCCGGCAAATCCTGTTTGGAACACGTTTTTTCAGGGAGGAGTTTGGAGTGGAGAATACGATTCTCTGGCTTCCAGACGTTTTTGGTTATTGTGCATCCCTCCCCCAGATTTTAAGCAAATTCAATATTGAATATTTTATGACATCCAAAATTAATTGGAATGAATATAATAAAATGCCCTTTGATACTTTCCGCTGGGAAGGTATTGACGGATCTGATGTGCTTACACATTTTGTAACCACCACGGATTATAAAAAAGAGAATGGGATCAATACGTTTACCACCTATAACGGAATGATTGATGCCAATCACATCATGGGGGCCTGGCAAAGGTATCAGCAGAAAGACATTAACGATGATATTCTTGTCTGTTATGGCTACGGCGATGGCGGCGGCGGCCCCACCAGAGAAATGCTTGAAACGGCCAGAAGGATGGAACGGGGAATTCCCGGCTGCCCCACCGTTAAACTTGATAAGGCCGGCAATTACTTTAAAAGACTTGAAAATAAAGTCCAGGGGAACAAGAGGCTGCCCCGATGGGTGGGTGAGCTCTATCTTGAATATCACCGCGGAACCTATACTTCCATGGGAATAAATAAAAAATATAACCGCCAATCCGAATTTCTTTATCAGGATGCCGAATTTTTCTCGGTTTTTGCCAGGGAGTCGCAGGTCCAACCCGATTACCCCGCGGAGGAAATCAATGCGGGATGGCGCATAATTCTCTTGAATCAGTTCCATGATATTCTTCCAGGAACATCGATTAAAAAGGTGTATGAAGATTCATGGGCCCAGTATGAAGAGATCCTTCAAAAAGGGAATGGTATTGTTACAGGGGCCATAAAGTCCCTTGCATCTCGAATTGATAGTGATAAAGAATCCCTTGTTGTTTTTAATCAACTTGGCTTTTCCCGAACTGACATTCTTGTCTTTAATTCACATAAGAAAGTCTCGACACTGGAGGATGGTGAGGGACTTCACGTTCCTGTACAAGAAATAGGCTCCGGAACCTACTTTGCCCACCTTCAGAATATCCCTTCCAAGGGTTATAAGACATACGTTATTCATGAAGCAGATATTTGCGAACCTGAAGATCCGTTTTCTTTTTCCAATGGGAGATTGGAGACCCCTTTTTACTCTGTCATTATAAATGAAGAGGGCAATATCTCCTCCCTGTATGACAAAGAGGAAAAACGCCAATTGGTCAAAAAAGGGCAGTGTCTCAACCAGCTGCAGGCCTTTGAGGATAAGCCCCACAACTATGACGCCTGGGATATCAACATCTATTATCAGGACAAGATGTATGACGTGAATCAATTAAAGAGCCTGGAAGTTTTAGATGCGGGGCTTCTGCGCTTTTGTCTTAAAATCGAAAAGGACTTTGTAAACTCTAAAATCATTCAGAAAATATATTTCTACAAAGACAGCCGCAGGATAGATTTTGCAAGCACCATAGATTGGAAAGAATCTCAGATCCTCCTGAAAGCAGCATTTCCCCTTGATATTCACAGCTCACGGGCGACCTACGAAATTCAATACGGCAATGTTGAAAGATCAACCCATTCAAACACCAGCTGGGATTTTGCACAGTTTGAGGTCTGCGGACATAAATGGGCCGATATTTCCGAGGATAACTATGGGGTGAGTCTGCTCAACGATTGTAAATACGGCTACGATATAAAAGGGTCCACCATGCGCTTGAGTCTTATTAAATCGGCGATTGAACCGAACCCTGAGGCAGACAAGGGAGTTCATGAGTTTACCTATTCCCTCTATCCGCATAAAGGGAGGTGGCAGGATGGTCATACCGTTAGGCAGGCCTATTTCCTGAACTGTCCGCTATACACAGAAGAAATTGGACTCCAGAAGGGGCCCTTACATCGAGAGATGAGTTTTGTCTCGGTCAATCAGGAGAACATTATAATCGAGGTAATAAAAAAAGCGGAAGATCGGGATGAAACCATTCTAAGAATCTATGAGTGCTGTAATCGGAGAACAGAAGCAGAATTCCATTTCGCCGGGAAGATAGAGACCCTCCATGAATGTGACCTCCATGAACATAAGCTACAACCTCTATCCTTTAAAGGAAACAAAACAAAACTTCTTTTTAAGCCCTATGAGATTAAAACTGTCACCCTGGGCCTTGTGGAGGAACTCTGTGACTGATTATCCGTTTCAGGACAGATCTCTAGCTCTGGAAACCCGGTTAGAGGACTTGATCTCCCGTCTTTCTGTAAAAGAGAAGATCTCTCAAATGCTTCATAGATCTCCTGCTGTGGGGCGACTGGGAATAAAAGAGTATAACTGGTGGAATGAGGCTCTTCACGGCGTCGCCAGAGCGGGAACGGCGACAGTCTTCCCTCAGCCCATAGGCCTTGCGGCCTCCTTCGATGAGGATCTTGTTCATAGAGTGGCCTCTATTACCGCAGATGAGGGGCGGGCTAAATACCACGAAGCGGTAAAGTATGATGATCGCAGTATCTATAAAGGCCTCACCTTCTGGAGTCCCAATATCAATATTTTCCGTGATCCCCGCTGGGGACGGGGCCATGAGACCTACGGAGAGGATCCCTATCTGACTTCCAGATTGGGTGTTGCTTTTATAAGGGGAATTCAGGGCTCCGACGAGTCGATGCTGAAAGCCGTTGCCACACCTAAACATTTTGCGGTTCATAGCGGTCCAGAGGAGAAAAGACATCATTTCGATGCACAGGTATCTCTGAAAGACCTCTATGAAACGTACCTGCCGGCATTTAAGGCTGCAGTGACCGAAGCAAAGGCTGAGGGGGTGATGTCCGCCTATAACGGGGTGAATGGTGAGCCCTCCTGTGCCAGCGAAACACTGCTGGTAAAGATTCTACAGAAAGAGTGGCAGTTCAAGGGTCATGTGGTATCCGATTGCTGTGCCCTTGTAGATCTTCATGAACATTACAGAATAACAGCGGGTCCGGTGGAGTCGGCGGCAGAAGCCTTGAACAAGGGCTGTCATCTCAACTGCGGGAAGATCTACAATTACCTCATAGAGGCCTATGACCAGCAGCTGGTAACAGAGAATACCATTGATGAGGCATTGGGCCGTGTCCTGAAGGCTCGATTCAGACTGGGGATGTTTGATCCTGTACAGAATCATCCATACAGCCGGATTCCCTTTGAGGTCGTAGCATGTTCAGAGCATCGTGGGGAGGCAGTCAGAGCCGCGGAAGAATCCATTGTCCTGCTGAAAAACAGTTCAAGCATACTCCCCCTTGATAAAGACAAGATTAAAAGTATTGCCGTCATCGGTCCCAACGGAGCCGACGAAAATGTGCTCCTGGGAAATTACAGCGGAACACCGGCGGCCACTGTCACGGTTCTCGAAGGAATAAGAGAAGAGGTGAATCCCGAAACCCGGGTCTATTACTCCGAAGGGTGTAGAATGATCGATCCCCCTGAAGACTGTCTGTATGCGGATATTTACGGCTGCTTTTCCGAAGCTAAAGCCATGGCCAGCCGGGCCGATGTTGTAGTCCTGGCCCTGGGACTGTCCACCCTCCTGGAGGGAGAACAGGGGGATGCCTCCAATTCCGATGCAGCGGGGGATCGATTGCATCTGGGTCTGCCGGGCAGACAGCAGGAGCTTCTGGAAGAGATTTGCGCCCTGGGAAAACCGGTTATTCTTGTCCTGATCAATGGCGGTCCTTTGACCATCGGCCGGGCCCATGAACTGAGCGATGCGGTCATCGAGGCCTGGTATCCCGGAGCCGAGGGGGGACGGGCCATTTCCAATATTCTTTTTGGGAAAAGCAATCCTTCAGGAAGACTCCCGGTAACCTTTGTGAAATCCATGAATGACTTGCCACCTTTCGGCGACTATTCCATGAAGAATCGGACCTATCGATATCTGGGAGTGGAGCCGCTCTACCCCTTCGGTTTTGGTTTGAGTTACAGCAGCTATACCTACGCCCTCCTCTCCCCATCTTCAAGGGATATATCCTGTGGAGATTCGTTGGATATTCAGGTTCGTCTAACAAACAACGGAACCATGGGGGGTAAAGAAGTCGTTCAGCTCTACCTGGGACGGGATCGCGAAACCAGCGACGAGCCCCGCTTTTCATTGAAAAAGGTAGTAAAAATCAATTTAGAACCAGAGGAATCTAAGAAGATATCTTTTCGACTGAACTCTTCAGATTTTGCTTTTTTCGACAACAGCGGCGAACAATTCGTTGTACCTGGAAATTATAAAATTTATATCGGCGGAAGTCAGCCTGATAGAAGGAGCCTGGAACTGACCGGAAAGGACGTTCTTTTATGCACCGTGAGTTTGCGTGGTGACTCGTATTATTTGGGGAAATGAACTTACAGAAAAGCATCTTCACAGATAAGTACGGAACCCCACTCAATGGTCGTAATCGATGAAATGTTTGAAAAATCTACTTCGGAATGATATTATGTTTTACCAATTTCTTCTGATGCGGAACATAAGGGCGGTACGTTATGTTTAACGTGATACTCGTTGATGATGAACCCTGGACACTTTCAGGGATCGAAAAGACTTTTTCTTGGGCAGAGCATGGTTTTAACGTAATCTTCAGGTCCACAAATCCATTCGACGCCTTTGAACAATGTTTGAAGCAGGATTGTGATGTTGTTTTCCTCGATATTCGGATGCCGGGATTATCGGGGATTGAGTTCATGGAAAAACTTACCGGGAGGAAAGATCCGCCCCTGATCGTTGTCATTAGTGGATTTGATGAATTTAAATATGTGCAAAAGGCAATGCACTACGGAGCATTTGATTATTACCTAAAACCGATTAAGAAAGATGAAACATCGGAGCTTTTGATAAAAATCAAGAAGAAACTGATGGAGAAGAGAAGGATAGAAGGCATTGAGTTGCTGGACTCCCTTGGCAGTGATGAGGGGGATCTTAGAAAGGAGTTGTTCGCGAGGGGACTTCCCGGAAGATATTCCTATTGGTCCGTTGCAATCGTAAAGGATCGTTTAGTGGAAAGGCTGGCGGTTCTGAATCCTTCGGGCAAGACAGACTATATAGCCCTTAGATCTGATAAAAAGAAAACAGCCTTTATTCTAAATTCAAATACAGATAAACCAGAGATAGACACTGACAATGACAGCGGAGTTTGGGGAATCAGCACTGTATCGGAATCGCCTGAGACTCTATTCTCTCTTTACAAGGAGGCGGATATCGCCGTGGAGTCTGATTTTTTCGGGACAGATGAGACTTTTTTCCGCTATAAAAAAAATAAAAGATCTGCCATTAGAAAGCTCTCGGAGAACCTGTCTCTCCATTACCGGAACAGGCGCTACGAAGAGCTTAAAAACGGAATTAAAATGATTCCTCAATTATTCGGGGAGAAGATATTTTCGATAGAGGCTCTTGTCTTTTTCTGGAATGAAATTCTCTCATCCATATCCGGAAATGAAAGTGGGGCACTGCTCTACGATTATAACTGCATAGTCAAAAACTTTTCCGGCATTGAAGATTATTGTCATCAATTATATACACTTATTATAGACAGAGAAGCTCTTGGCACAGAGGATATTTCGGGAAGCCGGAATAATAACTTCACGAAAATGCTTAACTATCTTGAAATCCATTTCTGCGAAAACCTTCAACTAAGAGGTCTTTCCGATCAATTCGGAATTAATTACACTTATTGCTCCGAGCTCTGCAATAAGATTTTAGGAACCTCCTTCTCAAAGTATATTAACCAGCTGAGAATTAAAGAGGCTTGTTCTCTCATTGATAATACAGAGAAATCTCTCCAGGAAATTGCCGAAACAGTAGGCTATTCAGATTATTTTTACTTCAGCAGAGTCTTCAGGAAAACAATGGATTTATCACCCTTAAAATACCGCAATATGAGAGATAAGGTTATGATTGAACAATGAAAATTTCGTATCAGCTGATACTGCTTATCACCATATTCCTGATCTCCCTATTAGGCATACAGTTTATATACTATATCAATATTAAAAATCTGACAGAAGAAGAAACAGAGACATATGCCCTGAAAATGGTTGAGCAAATTGAGAAGGAGGTGACGAATCACTTTACAGACATAATCAGAATAGCCTACACATTATCCTATAGTTCGGATACACAGGATTTACTCACAGCAGAAACACCGGTTGTCAAATATGAGAGCAGCAGTAAATTTCTTGAATTACGAAAACATCTCCTAAGGTCAAATAAAGATATCGATCGGCTGATACTTCACAGTGCCGACAACAGAGTCATCAGTCCCAATGAGTTTCCCATTAGTGAATTACTCAATTCAGAGTACAATTATTTAAATTCCTTAAAACAGAGACAGTTCACAAGACTATACAATTTAAAATCAAATGGTCGGGAAAACTTTTCCCTTATATATCCGGTCTATAACCTGGATGATAATTTTTCCCATGAAATTATTGGGTATTCTATTGCCGTTTCAAATATTGAGTTTCTGGAGACACTTATCTCAGAAACGGAGATTCCCAACAAATATGAGTTTTATATATTGGATACTCAGAATACGATCGCCGCGGCCAGTGAACGAATTAATAATGGAATGATCTTTCCTCTCCAGCTTTCCGGGAACATCCCTGAGGGGACTTTTATTGAGATGGAATATCAGAAAAAACCTATTTTATTTTCCAGTAAAGATATTTCTGACACCGGGTGGAAAGTCTGTGCTGTCATCCCCATCTCCATGGTCAACACAAAACTTGTCCGTATTAGAAATATCGGTTTTTTCATCTCACTGGTCTTTCTGATAATTCTCCTCTCAGTGGGGGCTGTCATCAGCAGAAGCATAACACGGCCTATTGACCGGGTCGTTGAATTTGCCGCCTCGGTCGTTGATCACTCTACTCGGAAAAGGCTTGATCTCCCCAAAGGGAATGAGATGCGTATTCTTTCGGAATGTATCAACAGTATGCTGGACCGCATGGATCTGATGAACAGAAAAATTCTTGATACAAAAACCTCTCTTCTGAAAGTGGAGCTGGAAAAGAAAAAGGCTGAGCTTGAAAATCTTCAAGCTCAAATCAATCCGCATTTTTTGTACAACACTCTTGAATGTTTGAGAAGCCTGGGTGTTCATTACGAGTCCGATGAGATCACAGAGATTTCCACTGCAATGGCGGATATTTTCAGATACAGTATAAAGGGTGATGAGATTACCACCATTAAAAACGAAATGGATTGTATCGGTCAGTATCTGAAAATAATTTCCATACGATTTCAGGATCGCTTTCGATTTACAGTCAATATAGATGAGAATATCTTCAACTGTAAATTACCCAAAATGACACTTCAGCCGATTGTGGAGAATGCCGTATATCATGGTTTGGAGCCAAAACTGGGAAACGGAGAGCTCTCTATTCGCGGGTACCGTAAGGAAAACAACCTTTGTATCTCCATCTATGATAATGGAATCGGGATATCCAAAGAAATTTCCGAAAGCATAAATAATTATACGGAAGCGTATATTTCGGAAAAGCGAAGCATGGGTTTACTTAATATTAATAAGAGGATCAAGATAAGATTCGGCAGTAACTATGGAATCCAAATAAAAAGCCAAAGAGGCAAGGGAACTTATGTAAATGTTGAACTTCCAATTCATTAAAATGAGACACACGTTTATCATTTATATAAATTTTCCTTGTAAAATTAAAGAGGATGGATATAAGATTGTCTGCTATGAAGAAAAGATTCTCTTCAATTAAAATTATTATATTACTCCTTTTTTTCTTGCTGTTACCGGTGTGCAGACAGCAAGAGGAGCCTGTACAAGACGAAACGTCCTTAACAACTTTATCAATTCAATGGATAGGACACGATCTAAGAATGGAAGACCCCCAAGTTTTAAGTCAGGCTGAACAAATAATCATGGAAAAATTCGCTGTTAATATTGTTTTTGAGAGCTTGTCCTTTGAGAATTGGGACGAGCAGGTTTTTCTTTCCCTCACCTCCCCGGATGTACCCGATATGATCGAATGGGATTTTCGGCCCTTTAAAATGGCGGTCCTGAAGAATTGGGTCAATGAGGGATTGATTCGCCCCCTTCCTGATCTGGAAAGTTATCCAAATCTGAAAGCACTATCATCCAAAATGTCTGAATATGACCGAATCAAGGTGGACTCCGAATACTATGTCTGGCCCTTATATCGTGGTGATATGCCCGGAGATGGTAAGACCGCTCCGGTTGACTTTCTTTACAGACGAGACTGGGCGGAAGAGCTTGGGCTATATAGGGAGACCTATACCATCGAAGAGTTCTTTAAATTGGCCGAAGCTTTTGTGGAATATGACCCGGGAAAAAATGGACCCGGCAAAACCATAGGTTATGCAGAAGTGAATTGGGGATTCGGGGAAATACTGCGAGCCTTTAACAATCCTCCAATGGAGTTTGTGGAGCGAGATGGAGAGTATGTCTGGACGGGCTATGATGAAGAGACCCTTGATGGTATTAAATTTATGCAGCGTATGTACCAGGAGGGAGTCTATTTTCCAGAATTTTATTTAGCCGACTACAGCTCTGCGGTTGACCTCTTCCGATCGGGAAGAGTGGGAATAATATTTGATAACCTCCCCCTGGATAATCTGGATAAGTATATCGAAGTTTTCAAGGGTATGTATCCGCAAAAAGATCCCTATCAGTCACTGGCTTATATGACAATTGTCAACAGCGATGGAGAGCCTTGGGCTTATGAGGAGGCTTCTTTCTGGTCATCATTTATTTTCCCCTCTCATCTTTCAGATTCCAAGATGGATACAATCTTACGGATGTTGGATTTCATTGCTGGATCAAAGGGAAAGGATGGATCAAATGAAAAGAATATGGGGAGCAGCAACTATAATCCGAATATTGAGATTTACAGCAGGTTAGTCGAAAATGGACTCGATTCCTTTTATACCTCCCCGGATATTCCCTCCCAAACAAAGGAGATGTTCATCCGGAACAGGACTATCCGTATGGAGTCAAAGTCCAGAAAAGTATTTGATCTCGATTATCAGTTCTTCAACGGCACCGCTAAATCTGAATATGCCTTCAATCTTTCATCCGCCCATAGCAGCAATTTTTTCGAACAGATCAAAAGGATCATTGTCTTTTCAGAAGATGTGGAGGTGGATTATAGTCACTATATAGCCACCCTAAAACCGGAAATAGACAGAGTTCTAGATGAGTTGAATTTACAATTCTGAAGCCTTGGAAGACGAAAGGAAAGTAAAAAAAATGGTGTACTTCCAGATAGTTTTTCTGAATAGTTTTATGATAAACATAGCTTATTGATGTATTGTTCTTGTAAAATAATTGAGTTTATTAATATTGATTGGTTAGGGATTATATTCGCAATTCCTTTCAATTCCGCTATTGCTGACCGAGCTCTGTTTTCTTGCTTTAGGATGTTTTGTTTTTCCATATTATAAAAATTGATAAGCAGGTAAATTATGATAAAACGCTGTCACATATTTTTATGCTTACTACTCCCCCTCCAGCTGCTTCCAGCCCAAAATACAAAACAGCTGCGAAAGGCAGACACACAATTTCAGAAAGGTGCAGAATTATTTCAGCAGGGAGATTATGCAGGAGCAATTCCTCTACTTCAGACTGCGAAGGAATTATATGAACTGCAGCCCCCTTCATATGATAATTCTGCTTATGCAGCTTTATGGAAGGGAATCGCATATTACTATTTATTCGATTATGAAAAAGCTATTCCTGAGCTGCAGGCAGCTGTAAAAAAGGCAAAAATACAGGATATTAAAGACATTACTCTAAGTGCCACTCTACATCTGGCCAATACCTATTATGCTCACGATTTGTGGTCACAGGCTTATGAACTGTATAATTCCGTATTAATATTATTAGAGGATTCTACAAGTATTGAATATTATCCAGGAGTTTATGAAGGACTTGGTAATATAGATTATGCCTGGGGGAAATATGATACTGCAGAAGAATTTTATTTACTGGCACTGGATTACGCAACCCGGAATGGTGTAGAGGAAAACATTATTTCATTACAAATTTCTTTAGGTAAAATCCATCATGCTCGATATGAAATGGATGAGGCCATAGAAACTTATTTACGTCTTCTGGATAGACCAGGGATTATTCAATCCAGATTCTATGGGGCCCTTTTAAACAGCCTCGGCATTGCATATTTTCAGAAAAACGAACCTGAAACTGCTCTGGATTATTATTATAAAGCCCTGAAAGTTGCAAAGGAACAGGGGAATGTATTGGTAGAACTCCGGCTGCTGATTCATATCGGCGGTGCTTTACACATTCAGGGTGAATACAGCAGGGCTCTGGAATTTTATCAAAGAGCACTACCCCTTGCAGAAGCCAACCAGCGTGTAGGAGATGCATCGGTTTGTCTGTTTAACATAGGATTGGCATATAATTATCTCGAGGATTATAATTCTGCAATTCCATATTTCTTAAGGGCAATAGAGAATAAAGAGAAGCTGCGTCTCTCGGCGACAGGAAAAGACCGCCTGGATTATCTGGCGGCAGAAGTTCATGTCTATCAATGGCTGGCGACAACATATCTCCTTCTTGAAGATTTCGAGAAAACTGTTAATGCCCTGGAGTTTGCTTCGACAAAGTATTTAAGGGAGCAGCTTCAGGAGAACAGGGAAGAAGGGGCCCTGAAGTTCAGCGGAGTATTAAATTATCAGAAAACCCTAAGCGAAGAACAGGCAATCTTAAATTTCGGCGGCAGCGCTCTACCCTGGCTTTCAATAATTAGTATCACACAAGACACAATAAATGGTACATTTGCAATACCTGAGACTATTCTGTCACAACTTTCTGACCAGACTTTAAATCATTTCAAACAGCTTGAATCCTCCCGCCGGAGGGGGATTACCGTATCAGGAAAAGAAAATCATGAAGAACCCACTCTAGTAATAAATTTTGAAGATTTAATAAAATATTACCGTATGCTGCTTTCATATAACGGGAACTCTCAGTTGATACGGGAAGTCGGAAGATTATTGTATGATTATCTGATAGGACCGGCTGAAGAATATATTAAAGACAAAAAACATTTGATAATTATACCCGATGGTATTTTGGCTTTTCTTCCATTTGAGACTCTAACCATGCCCGACGGCAGATACCTGATTGAACAGTACGATATTTCATACGTTCAGTCTCTTGCTGTGTCCGAATTAATAAGTCAAAGAAACTATCCGTCGGACCGTATGGATTTATTGGGTATAGGAGGGGCTCATTATCAGGTAGAGTCAAACTCCTTAAATAATTCTGTCTATAATTCCCTTTTTGAAGAAGGCTGGAAGGATCTATCCGGTACTCTTGAAGAAATCCGAAATATAGGCAGGTATTTTCCAGAATCGGATTTATTAACCGGAGATGATGCAAGTGAATCTATGATAAAATCATTGTCTACAAAAAATGAATTAAGAAGATATAAAATAATTCATTTTGCAACACATGGTTTTGTTTTACCGGAACAGCCTGATTTATCAGCTATAGTTCTTTCTCAAAATAATCTGGGTAATTATGATGGTTATCTGAGTGTCCCTGAAATTGCAAATCTGAAATTTGAAGCTGATTTTGTAAATCTTTCCGCCTGTGAAACAGGACTTGGTAAAATCTATGGAGGAGAAGGAGTTGTCGGATTGTCACAGGCATTTCTAATTGCAGGTGCAAATAGTATGTCGGTCTCTTTGTGGCAGGTAGCAGATGCTTCAACAAGCGATTTTATGACAGGATTTTATGAACTGATAAAAAGTGGCCGGCCTTATTATCAGGCCATGGCGGAAATGAAACGAAATTTTATAAACGCAGGGGTTTATGATGATCCTTTTTTCTGGGCACCATTTGTTTTTTATGGGGAATAGTTTTTTTTAGTAATGTAATATAATCGATTCAAAGGATTTCCCGACTAATGTCGACAGGAGGAGATTCTACGGATTCATTGATGATGTTACCGGTTGATAATCAGCGGCAGCACCAGCGGTCAGGTTAGGGAGCCGCTGGCGGGCGGGGAACAACATTCATGAACAGCTGGAATTGATTGCTCCCTGCCAATTTATTTATTTAAAAATTCTATGATAGCCTTGTTGGATTTCTCCGAGATCTCAAACATAAATCCGTGACCTCCTCCTTCAAGAATCTGAAGCTCGGCTCCAGGAATCGCGGCCTCAATTTTTCGGGCCTCTGACGGCGGGGTTAAGATATCCTGGTCTGCAGCCAGCACCAATGTCGGTGCTTTTATCATAGGAAGCCGGTCAAGGGCATCGAATCCAAGAATGGCCTCTACCTGACGAGCAAGAGCATCAAAGGATTGGGGATAAGGAGGATTCTTAGACATACCAATTATCTGTTTAACCATTTCTTCATTTTCTGAAAAACTCACTGTCATAGTGGTTAGCAGGGTCATCAGCGGGATTATCTCGTTATTTTGGTCATGCTTCTTAATAAATTTCATAAGCGTGGTAAAGCTGTCCAGTGTAAGTGTCGCTTTACTAATGGTTGCACTCAGAATCAGCTTATTTACTCTGTCCGGGTACCGAATGGCCAACTCCTGGGCAATAGTACCTCCCATAGATCCACCTAATACATGTGCCGACTCAAGACCCAATGCATCCATGAGCCCGACAGTGTCTTCGGCCATATCGGCTATTGTATATGGACTTTTGGCCTTTGAGCTCCGCCCGGCATCCCGGTTATCGAAAATAATTACCTGGAATTGTTCCGATAAGATCGGCAGATAAGCCATATGTGCCGTTAAGTCCATACTTAAACCGCATATCAAAATCAGCGGTTCTCCCGTACCATGAACCTCGTAATATAACTCCTGATCATTAACTGTTACATAACCTGTACTCATTTTATCTTCTATCTGTTCATTTGACAGATCCGCAGGTTTAGAAAGCTCTAGCTCTAATGATTTATCAGTGGCTTCATTTATTTCCTGTGGACTGTTTGTTGTACAGGAGATAAAAAAAGTAATCACTAAAATTACCATTACAGCTTTCATTTTTGCCTTATTTTTTATTCGACCGGCCAGAGTACTCCGAAGCTTAGCTCGGGAATGAAGGCCATGTATTCTTTGCGACCAGCCCTCTCCGAACATAGAGACCTCGGAACTTGCTCCGGGGTTCTCCATTAAATTTATACTCATTTTTTTTGTCATATAAAACTCCTAAAATTTAAATCCAATATATTTCTATACTGTAGAGGTTTTAATTAGCTGCTTCATTGACTTGAGTTAAGATCTAAATAAAATACTGTTTTATTTTCCTGATAGACGTCTTTTTATTCTACTTAATGATTCCGGTTTTACTCCCAGGTAACTTGCTAATAGATATTGAGGAATCCTGTTAACCAGCTGAGGTTTATTAAATAAGAAATACTTATATCTTTCTTCCGGGGTAGATATTCTATATTCTGTAAACTTGTTCTGAAGATTTTCAATAAGTTTTTTTGAATAAATTCTACTAGCTTCTTTCAGTTCCGGAAATTCATTTAACATTTTTTCTTCTATTTCTTCATTGGATACAACGACAATTGTATCCTCAATACATTCCAAATAATGAACAGATTCTACATTCTGACCGTAATTCAAAGGTATTACAGGATCTTCCTCAATATAGAATTCTATCGTTTTTTCCTCGCAATTATCAATTATATAACTTCTGACACATCCTTCCAAAATAAAAAAGGTTTCATTTGATATTTCTCCCTGAATTAATATAAGAGAGCCTTTTTTATATTCTTTAATAATATGAGCCTTTCTAAACTTGGCTATTAAATCTGATGATAGAGTCATATGTTTTGAAAAATACTTTTCAAGTTTATCCATAATAAAAATGAGAATAGCAATAAATTGTTTTTAATTCAATTAAGTGAATAAATAGTTTTATTCCAATTATTACCCCAGGGAATGACCCGATCACCGGAGGTTTCAAATCATTCTTATTTTCTAAATGCTTCTTCATACCATGAATAACATTTCTCAAGTTTTTCCTTAGATTACTTGTATAGATTTGACCTGGTTTACAATTAAGTTACAGTCAACTTTTGATACTGAATGATTTTATTGCCGCATTATTCAAGTTTAACTTATTACCATATATACGTTTACAATTCCATCCAATATGAACGCCTAATATCCGTAAATGATGTCCCTAAGAGTTTTGTAATGGAGATCTATACCATTTTGCTGTAGAAAACGCCGAATTGCGTTGCAAAGCTGTCCCGAAGGGTTTGTCCACTCCAATACATTGCTACTCATTAAGGGCTCCCTGGTTTCGAGTAGAATTAATACTCAAATAACCATTTTGGAGGTATCCTTATGAGATTCTATAAAGAACAACACCACTACTATTGTGGTATCGATCTCCACACCAAAGTTATGAACATTTGCATTATGGATCAAAGCGGGAAAATTCTCAATCACAAAAATATACAAACAGACCCTGATGATTTCCTTGAAGCAATTAACCCTTACAAAGAGGATATCGTTGTCTGTGTTGAATGCATTTTTACCTGTTACTGGATTTCAAATTTATGCATAGAACACAACATCCCCTTCGTACTTGGACATGCTCTCTGTATGAAAGCTATAAGCGGTGGTAAGACAAAGAATGACCGGATTGATTCTGAGAAGATTGCAGCCCTTCTCAGAGGAGGCTCAGCTGTATCTAATTCCAGACAATCCCCCAACATACGTGGAGAAAAATATTATCAATAGGAGAAAAGAGTATGAACAACAACCAAGCTACCCTGTCAAAATTGGATGAAATGAGGTTGCACGGCATGTCCAGAGCTTTTCAGAGTATTCTGGAAACCGGGATGAATCAGAAGTTTACAATAGATGAGCTTCTCACCCAACTGGTAGACATGGAATGGGAGGACCGGATCATCAGAAAACAGGAGCGACTGATCAAGGCTGCTGGATTCCGGTATCAAGCATCTATTGAAGAGTTAGATTACCGGAAGGATCGCAATTTAGATAAGAATATGATTTTAAGATTATCTGATGGAAGTTGGATAGAACAGAGTAAAGACATTCTTATCCTTGGACCCACTGGTACCGGCAAAAGTTTTATTGGTAGTGGCTCTGCTTGACCGACTGTTTCATAATGCTCACAGGGTAATTATAAAAGGGAAATCATACAGGAAGGCTCTTTAAAAAGTATGACCGTTTATGATATAGGTGAAGGGGCCCTATGTGTCAACATAGTTGAAGCATCAACTTTTTAAGGAGATATTCAATTATGAGATACAGTTTAGGATTCAGAGAATCACAGTTAAGGAAAGTTTTACCACCGGTCAACAGACCAATTTCAGAT